>JAIORS010000108.1 GCA_021108005.1 Candidatus Aegiribacteria sp. | reverse complement strand
AAGGTGTATTCTGAGTATTAGAAAAACAGCGATATTCGATCTTGACGGTACCCTTCATCATACCGAGAAGGCTCTTGTGCCCGCTATTCAGATGGCGATGGCCGATCTTGGTTTTCGGCCTGCCGAACCCGATGACATCAACGCCCTTTACGGCGAGCCGCTAGAGGTCTTTTGCAGGAAACTTTTGAACAGCGGTGATGATACATGCAGGGAATTCCGCAACGGCATTCGCAGGCATCAGATAATTACTCTTCGCGAAAAAGGGGCGCTCTATCCGGGCACACGGGAAATGCTGTCCGCCCTAAAGGATATGGGTTTCAATCTCGCGGTCTGCTCAAACGCGGATATGGACTACATTGAACTTGTCACCTCTTCTCTGGGAATCGCTGACATGTTCTCTCTCATTGAGGGCAAGGACGGCCATGCTTCAAAAACGCTCAGGTTAAAGAAAATCATAGAGAAAAGCAGGAGTTCATTCTCTGTAATGGTCGGAGACAGGTACCATGATATCGGTGCTGCTCTTGAGAACTCAATTCCTTCGATAGGATGCCTGTACGGTTATGGTGACCCGGCGGAAATGCAAAAAGCGAATCATACCGTCAGCAGACCGGCAGAAATAGTTGATGTGATCAGAATGCTGCCGGTAAATCCTGGGACATTTTAAGGCGTTACTGCTTTTATCCTTATGCTTCCGTTGGACGTCCTGAGTGTGATGGAATTACCGCCAGCGCCAAGGATTGCGGTGCCGTCTGAATCATCGATAATTACACTGCTGAAGCCCTCTCCTGTTACCGAAACTGAACCGTTGGAAGTATTCATCTCAATATCTGCGTCAAGGCTGGAGTTCAGCTCGACATTAATAGCGCCGTTGCTGGTTCGAAGTTCGATTCCCTCGGGTGGAATACTCATGATTTCTCCTGTTATGCTTCCATTTGAAGATCTTGCATAAACCAGGTCGCTGCCTGATACCGTTACACTTCCGTTACTTGTTTCGGCCCTTACCGAACCGCTGAAGTTTTCAAAGGATATACTGCCGTTACTGGTAGTGGCCTGAGCGAAACCGCTCCCGCCGGAAACGGTTATGCGGCCGTTAGATGTATGCAGTTCGGCTATTTCGACTCCGTGTGGAAGCCGGAGCAACAGGCTTACGCCTACCCTGGCATCATCGTCAAGTTTGTATGCTTCAATACCGGTAAGTGCGCCAGCGGTAATATCTACCTCTGCTTCAGCAAGTTCAGCCTCACTGTTGGCTGTAATCGTAACTTCGAGGAAAAGATCGGACCCTTCGTACCATTCCACAGTGATGGAACCGTTGAATGTGGACACTTCAACTACGCTGTTTTCCGGAATTGAATGGGTTTCAGTTGTAACGGATGTATACTGTGTGCAACCTGCCATTGCCGCGAGAAGTACAGCTGTAAGGAAAATTCCCGGCGATAGGTAACGCTTCATTATTTGCCTCCTGAACATATTTTCATATTAGAGTAGATTGGTTTATTCGAGCACTCTGAATACCGCTGTAACCTTGCCCACTACCCTTACATCTTCATCATCTTCCAGGTATACGATGGGTTTGAAATTCGGGTTTTCAGGATGAAGTTCAATTCTGTTATCGAACCTGAAAAACCGTTTAACCGTGGCTTCATCTCCTATCCTTACAACAGCAATCTCACCCTGTTCTACGAATGGCTGAGGGCGGACTAGCACAAGATCACCCTCAAGTATAGCGGCGTTGATCATGCTGTCACCGGTTACTCGAAGGTAGAACATGCCCTCGGCTCTTGCCGTATCGGCCGATATGGGCAGGTAAGTTTCAATGTTTTCTTCAGCCAGAATCGGCAGGCCGGCAGCCACAGTACCAACAAGGGGAATTGTTTTTACAGCGCTTCCCCTGGGATGAACTACTTCAAGAGCCCTTGCGGCTCCATCCATCCTTCTGAGGTATCCTTTCTCGACCAGCCGGTCGATATGATCTTTAACACCTTTTGTGCTTTTCAGTCTGAAGTGCTTCTGTATATCCCGGATGCTTGGCGGGTAGGCATGCTCGCTGATGTAATCACATATGAAATCAAGAACCTGCTTTTGGCGGTCTGTGATTTTTTTCACTCTTTGTCACCTCCATCCTATACATATGTTTACATGTAGAAATGTCAAGACGTTGAATACCTCTTTCATGATTGACCTTCACTTTTGATAAATACATATTAATATAGTAGGGATTAACGATTCATGTTTTTCAAGGAGGTTAAAATGAAAGGTGTAAAAAAAGGAGATGTGCTTACGTGTTCCGAATGCGGTTTGGAGCTTGAAGTTAAAAAAAACTGTGAGTGCAAATACTGTGAAATTATCTGCTGCGGCAAACCGATGAATTTGAAGGGTGGAACTTCAGGCTGCTGCTGCTGTTAAACCGTAACTTCTCGGTGTTCATCTGTCATATATTACCATGCAGTGCAGAACTGTAATCAGATTGAGGTCTTGAACTATCTTCCGGGAAGGTTAGACTGAGGGAATGATTCTCTTCAATGGATCGGTGTTCGCCTCGGCGTATTACAGAACGGTAGGCGCTGCTTCCGCAATTCTTCGAGGCAAACGCGGTTCAGTTCTGCTTGTCAGTATACTCGGACTTCTGCGGTCCGTACAGAGCGCGGTGGGTTGCGGCCCGATAAATTCTCTGATCGATGCCCACCTTCGGCGGATTTTTCCATTAAACGATGCCGGCTGGCGCAAGAGGGTAATCAAAGGCTACTGGAAACGTCACCAGTCCACAATGGTCGCCCTGTTCCGCACAAACAGGATGGTGCCTTCATGCCTTGATGAGTGCCTTGAGTACAGCGGCAGGGAACTTCTGGATGAAGCCGTATCCTCCGGCAGAGGTGTGATGCTCCTTGTTCCCCATTTCGGCGATGAGAAAACCCTCCATATACTGCTGGCCATGGCGGGATATAAGATCAGTGTAATCTCAAGCAGATACCTTGATACCCCGCCATTCGTTCAAAGGGCAAAATTGAGAGTCGGTCAACGCTGGCACCATGTGGGATTTCCCGATGAGAATCCGGGGTGGATGTTCAAAACATTAAAGCGGGGAGAAATACTTCATATCGCCCCAACAGGTTACGGGGGGCATCGGGGTACCTGGGTTAACAACTTCGGAGTGCCGGTTCTCGCTTCCTCTTCACCCTATCGAATTCAGCGCCACACCGGTTGCCGGATGCTGATCGCCTACAACCGTATACTGCCAGGCATGCGCTACAGAATTGAACTTGAGGCTTTCGAGCCTGAGCCGGACAGCTCCGACTTCACACAAAGGCTTTACAACCGTTTCGAGGAAAAGGCCATGGATATCCCTCAGCAATACAATTGGATGCATCTGCTTATACGTCACCGGGAAACCAACACCGTCTCAAGGATTGGCTTCATCCCCCATGACGAGAGAGAGCTGGAGATACAAGCTGTTCCGGAGGACAGCGACCCTGAAAAGATCGCTGATATCTCCGAACTTATAAACCTGTGATTTTTGTTAATGCTTAACTTCAGCTGAGGTTGCTTAATCCTCCAGAAGATCGCTGAAGAAAACCAGGAAGACGGCAATACGTTCAGTTATATCGCCATGCGTTCCATCGGCGTAAAGAATAACCCGAAAATGGCTGTCTTCAACTGTTCCGTCGCTCTGAATCTCGGCGACTTTTACAAACCTTGTGTCCGAAAGCCTGCCGTTCTCGTTCAGAGTATAGAGTTCGTTAAAGGAATCATCTTCAATTATGCCATCTTCATTTATATAGCCAAGAGTATGAAAAGAATCATCTTCAACTCTGCCATCTTCCTTGATATGTCCGAGGATCTCAAAGGAAGCATTTTCTATTCTACCGTTATCCCTTATGTAAGCAACAGTAGTAAAATTGCTGCTTTCAAGCCGAATGTCGCCAGCAAGACTGGAAGCAGCCAAAAGAAGCATGAATAGCATCATAATAAGTAGGTTCCGCATTAGAACCTCCTTTCAAGATTATGTAGGTATGCTTAACCCGAAAGAGAGGATTGTCAAGTAATGGGCCGGATATTAGCCGTATTATTATCCTTATCATTACTTTCAAATGACTTAATCGATATCAACACAGCGGACGAGTGGGCACTCATGGAGCTTCCGGGCATCGGTCCGGTTAAAGCTTCAAAGATCGTCGAATATCGAACATTCTACGGACCTTTTATGGAAATTTCCGAGCTTGAATACGTAAGCGGTATAGGTCAGGGAACAGTTGCCGCGCTTGAGGAACTTGTATTCATCGATTCCAACATTTCTGCAGCTGCGGACACATTGCACTGGATGGTAGAAGTCGACTCCCTTTCCCCATCTCTTGTAGTATCCTATCTGGATGTCGGTCAGGGGGACGCGATTCTGCTGGAGGCAGTCGGAGGGCAAACCCTTCTGTTCGATGGAGGTCCGGACGCAGGTGGCCCCCTTGAACCACCGGTAGTGTTCCGCCTCCGGGAACTGGGCGTTGATACCATTGATATTCTCTCATTTTCCCACCCCCATGCAGATCATGTTGGAGGGCTTGCTTCGGTGATGAGGAATTTCACTGTTCTTGAAGTACTTGATCCGGGAATGCCCTTTTCTTCCTGGTTATACGAGGACTTCCTCAATTCGGTCGTTGATGAGGGCTGCGATTACAGATTTCTTGAAACGGGAATGCAGTTTCATCTCTCACCGGTCGTTACCGTTACCGTAGTATCCGTAGGTTCCAGAGAAATCAATCTCGATCTCAACGAGAATTCCGCCATTCTGAGAATAACGTGCGGAAACTTCTCAACCCTTCTCACCGGCGACATGGAAGAGAACTCGGAAAGAACACTTACTCCGATCACTCTGCCTGTTACCGTATTGAAAGTCCCCCACCACGGAAGTTTAACTTCGATTTTTCCCCCGTACCTCAGAAAGCTCAGTCCGCAAGTAGCTGTATTCTCGGCCGGCAGGAACAACAGTTTTGGCCACCCGCATCCACGGGTTGTTGAAATCTACAGGGAACTGGGTTCCGAAATCTTGCGAACGGACACTCAGGGAACTATTGTTGTGGAAACTGACGGAGAGGTTTTCAGTATAATAACCTTAATGCAAACATTCAATCCGGGAATTACAATTGAAAATTAGAACACAACTCGGCCCCTATTTCTATATCTTACCGGCACTGCTTATAGTGCTGGTTTTCAGAACCCTGCCTATTCTCAGTTCCTTTACGGCTTCGTTCACAGATTATGATATAGGTGGTTTCCACGGATTCGTCGGCTTTTCAAATTATACCCGTATGCTTTCCGATGCCCGTTTCTGGCAGAGTGTTCTGAATACGCTTTTCTTTGTACTCGGAGTCGTTCCGGCGGGAATAATCATCCCCCTGTTTCTTGCGATACTGCTCAGGCGGAAACTCGCGGGGAAAAGTTTTTACAGGACTATATATTTCCTTCCGGTGGTAACCTCCGCGGTAGCGATCTCCGTGGTATGGGCATGGCTTTATAACCCTGAAGCCGGACCCATCAATCAGATAATCACAACCTTTGGAGGAGAACCACTCCTGTGGCTGCGGGAACCCCGCGGCATTTTTGAGATTATGCTGTCCCCGATGGGAATACATTTGAAGGGAATTCTGGCGGGCCCCAGCCTGGCTCTGGTATCACTGATGATCGTCAGCGTATGGAAAAGCACAGGATACAACACAGTTCTTTTCCTTGCGGGGCTTGAGAACATTCCGGACACCTACTACGAAGCGGCCAAACTTGATGGGGCCGGTACCTGGGGAACATTCCGTCACATTACGTGGCCTCTTTTGTCTCCAACGACTTACTACGTACTCATCATGAGCACGATTATATCGTTCAAGACATTCGCGCTCGTATACGTTATGACTCCTCCTCCGGGCGGAGGGCCGCTGGGAACAACCAACGTAATAGTATTCTACCTTTTCCAGAAAGCATTCGATCGGTTCGATATCGGCTATGCAAGCGCTATTTCTGTTTTCCTCTTTCTTATTCTCCTTACGCTTACGATTATCCAGCGTAAGATCGCGGGTAGAAGGGTTCACTACTGATAATGTTACTGAACCCGAAGGCAACAACGTTGAGTATCACCAAGCATTTCTTCCTGATACTGGGTGGTATTGTGATGTTGCTGCCCTTCCTCTGGATGGTCAACACTTCTCTTCAGCAGGGAGGTCTGAGCAACTACGTTGAAGCATGGACCAAAGTTCCCTTCGGCAGATATTTTCTTAACACTCTGCTTGTTACACTTCTAACGGTAGCAGGAGTACTGGTCACATCCAGCTTGGCTGCATATTCTTTTGCCACAATGGAATACAGGGGAAGAAGCACACTGTTTCTTCTTTTCCTTTCAACGATGATGGTTCCTCAGCCTGTTTACCTTGCTCCGTCATATGTTATTCTCGCAAAACTTGGCTGGATAAATACTTACATGGCTCTGATAGTCCCCTGGACAACGAATGTTTTTAGTATTTTCCTTCTTAGACAGCATTTCAGAACAATTCCGAAAACCCTTTACGAAGCTGCTATTCTTGATGGCTGCGGGAGGTTGAAATATCTCTGGAAGGTGGTTCTACCTCTTTCCAAGTCAGTTATTATTACTGTACTTCTGTTCAATGTCATCGGATCATGGAACAGTTTCATGTGGCCTCTGGTGGTAACACATTCGGAAGAACTCCGTGTACTCCAGGTGGGGCTTTCATATTTCAACCAGGAGCAGTCCAGCAACTTCCAGCTTCTGATGGCGGCTTCTACCTTCTCAACCATGCCCCTTATAGTCCTGTTCCTTATGGTTCAGAAACGCATAGTGGCAAGCTACAGCAGATCCGGAATCAAGGACTGATTTGAAAAGAATTTTTCCCTTTTTAGTATTATTGATGGCGATTTCTTATGCAGGAGGTCCACTGCATACCGAGGCTCTGTCCTTTCTGGAAAGGGTATATTCCCAGGGCTTCACGGGAACAGGCATAATCGACTGCAGACTCAACCTGCTTGAACCCTGTACTGTTATGGTCTATCCCCCTTTGAGTTCATCAGCTGAAGGTTTCTATGCAGCTCTCGGCGGGAACAATATTCTCAATCTCGACCTAAGACTGGAGGGAGATGACTGGTTCCTGGAAGATTCAACGCCGGATGATCTCCCTGTTCTCTGTGTTGATTCAGCACAGGTATCCGGAGGAATACGCCTCATTATCTGCGCAACCGACATGATCCGGGGTTTCCGGAGTGACAGCATAGCAATTGTATGGGCTTTTTCCCCTGTTGACCGGAACGAAGAATAATCATAGTCTATATATTATTAGGAAAATAGCGAAACGGAGAGTATCAATGAATAAATTTCTGGCAGCAGTCATGCTGGTAATGGTAATAGGCTCTGCATCCGCTGATACGGCAGGTTTCGCCTTCCTGCAGGTTCCCACCGGAGCCAGAGCGGTCGCGATGGGTGGCGCTTTCACAGCAGTTCCCGGAGATCCTATGGGACTTTACTGGAATCCCGCTACATTGGCTGGAATGCAGGAACAGATGTTCACTTCAACGTACACTGGTTACCTGATGGATATGCAGGCAGGCTTTGCGGGATGGGTTAATCCCTCGGATAATGACCTTGTGGGAGTTTCCGTGAATTATTTCTACGGAGGCACGTTTACTCGAACTTCGATGACGAATCCAACAGGTAATGGCGAAGAGTTCAGCACGAACAGTGTTTCTCTCGGCGGAACCTATGTTTACAAATTTGGTCCGTCCCTTTCCGTAGGAACCACTGCGAAGTTCGTTTATTCAAGTATAGATACCTACAGTGGGAATGCATTCCTTGTAGACGTGGGGGCATGGTACAAACCGGCCCTGATCTCCTTCGGATTCGCCGTGAGAAACGCAGGCATTCAGACCAAGGCGTTCTATCAGGAAAACGATCCCGTACCAACTACAATCGCGGCGGGAGCGTCGGCTGACTTCCTCGACGACAAGCTACTGGTAGCTCTTGATGTAAGCTATCCGCTCCACGGGGATTTCGATACAGCTCTCGGCGTTGAATACTCCCCGATGGAGATGCTTTCCTTAAGAGCGGGGGGCAATCTTCATGATAAGGATGCCGCGGATAATGCCGGCGGAAGCATTATTGATGCACTCGCATTCGGAGCGGGAACAAACTGGAACAGGTTTTCTCTTGATTACGCATTCAAACCATTCGCTGATCTTGGGAATATTCACAGGTTCAGTCTGGGTTTTGCTCTGTGACATTTTCCTGTTCTGCAGCCCTGTTCGTAACTGGAATCATTATCATTTCATCGTGTAATCAGCAAACAAGATCCGAGGGAAGGCAGATAAGACTGGATACTTTCAGAGCTTCCCTTCCGGACGATGTCAGGATGGAATTTGACGCAATTTCAGTCAGTGAAGACTGCGAAGCAGTAGGGCTGCTTCTTGAAGAAGCCAGGAACGAAAACCCGGAAGTGAACGCAGCGGTGGATTCCATTGTACATGCAGAGCTGATAGACACCTTCTCGAATGAGGAGATCGTATATTTTTTCTGGTATTATTTTGATTACGCCATAGAAACAGGCTCCGTAAGAGGACCCTGAGGGGGAGGTTACTCCGGTTCCCGGAAGCCGGGCACCGGTAGCTTATCATCATTGATTCAATCACGGCAGATTTGATTTTTGCAACGTTACGGGAATTTCCGGATGAATATTCTGCGAAATCATCTATCGGGTTTTTTTTAACTGCACGTTGCAAGACTCCAATACCGCACCGAGAGGAGAACCGGCAGTATGAGTGAAAATATGGGGCTGGCTCCACCTGAAAACCCTCCAATCCAGCTGACCCGTAAAATGGTCAGCTCCGGGTTCAAAAAGCGGGTGAATGAACTGAGCGGACAACCTGTTGATGCCTGCTATCAATGCGGAAACTGCTCATCCGGATGTCCACTTGCTCAGGAAATGGCCATTCTCCCCAACAGGATAATACGACTGGTTCAACTGGGCCAGAAGGATGACATTATCCACAGTAACACGATATGGATCTGCGCAAGTTGCTTCCAGTGTACAGTCAGATGTCCCAAAGGAATCGACATACAGGCTGTAATGGATACCCTAAGGCAGATTGCGCTTGAAGAAGGAGTTGACCATTTCGGTCCGGATCAGATAGATCCGGCGCTCGCGGCTGAAGTCCCACAACCGGGACTCGTCGGAGTTTACAGAAAACTGTCAACCTAGACTGGAGGAAACATGGCCAAGGTTGCCTACTATCCGGGCTGTGCCCTTAAAGAGCGGTCTTCCCATCTCGACCGCTCAGCACGGGATGCTACCTTGAAACTGGGTTTCGAGCTTGACGAGCTGGATACATGGACCTGCTGCGGGGCGGTTCCCCCGGTATCGGAAGAAAGGATAATGAATCTCATCGCCCCTTCCAGAATTCTCAAAAATGTAAGAGACTCTGGAAGAGATATTCTCATTACTATATGTGATTTCTGCTACAATACGCTTAAACGAACGAATTTCAGTATCAGATCCGATGAAATTGTCAGAAAAAGAATAAATGCTTTCCTTGCAGATGATACACCTGAAAGGGATTATCTCGAAAAGGATGATTCCGAGTGGGTGGATTATACCGGGGAGGTGAAAGTCATTCATCTCATGGAATATCTGCGCGATGAACTGGGCTACGAAAAAATCACTGAAAACCTCAAAAGATCCCTGAAGGGACTCAAGATCGCTCCTTATTACGGTTGCGTCATGCTCCGGCCCCAGGATGAGATACAGCTGGATGATCCTGAGAACCCATCGATAATCGAGGATTTCATCACCGCTCTTGATGCCTGCCCTGTCAAGTATCCTTACCGTACCGAATGCTGCGGTTCGTACCTATCTGTATCCAGCCCTGATGCTTCAACCAGGCTCTGTTACAGAATACTCAATTCAGCCAGTGAAAACGGTGCAGACGCGATAGTGGTCAGCTGCCCTCTCTGTTTTTACAATCTTGATTCAAGACAGAAGGCAATCGTTGAAGCCTTTCCGGATTTCAAGCCCGTTCCGATATTCTATTTTACTCAGCTTCTATCAGTTGCTCTCGGTGTTGAACACGACAGACAGGGTTTTGAAAAACATTACATAGACGTCACCCCGATTCTGGACAGGATCGTCGACAGCTCAGTAAAGGGGGATGAAGAATGAAAAGAATAGGAGTCTTCGTCTGCCACTGCGGTATAAATATAGCGGAAACGGTTGACGTTAAACGTGTGGCTGAAGAAGTGCTTAAAATGCCCGGTGTAGCGTATACACAGGATTATATCTACATGTGTTCCGATCCGGGGCAGGCCCTCGTCCGTGAAAAGATAAAGGAAGAAAAGCTGGATGCGGTTATCATCGCCGCCTGCTCCCCCAATCTTCATGAATCCACCTTCAGGGCGGCCGCAGAGGAGGCGGGTCTGAATCCCTGGCAGTGCGAGATAGCGAATATCCGTGAACAGTGCAGCTGGATTCATTCGAACAGGGAGAAGGCCACCGAGAAAGCGATAAAAATAGTTGGCACTCTGGTTGAAAAATCAAGGTTGAACGAATCTCTTGAACCTATCCCTGTTTCAATCAAGAAAAAGGCTCTTGTGATAGGGGGCGGAATCGCCGGTATCCAGGCTGCTCTGGATATCGCTGACTCAGGCTACAAGGTTATTCTCGTAGAGAAGGATTCTTCAATAGGCGGGCATATGGCCCAGCTTTCGGAAACATTTCCCACTCTTGACTGCTCTCAGTGCATACTTACTCCGAAGATGGTCGCAGCGGGTAAACACCCGAATATCGAACTCATGACCTACTCCGAGATCGAAGAGATTGCCGGATACGTGGGCAATTTTAATGTAAAGATAAGGCGGAAAGCCCCCTTTGTGGACTGGGACAAGTGTACAGGCTGCGGTCTTTGCATGGAGAAATGTCCCGCAAAAGTTCCCTCGGTTTTTGACAGGGAACTCATAACGCACGGAGCTATCTACGTACCCTTCCCCCAGGCGGTTCCCAACAAACCGGTGATCGATAAGAACAGCTGCATATACTTCAAAACCGGAAAATGCCGTCTCTGCGAGAAGGTCTGCGAAATAAACGCCATTAATTTCGAGCAGGAAGATCGCTTCATTGAGGAGGAAATCGGAGCCATTATCGTAGCTACCGGTTACGATACTCTTCCAATAACCGACCTCACCGAATACGGTGCGGGTAACGTTCCCGATGTTATTGACGGACTTGCTTTCGAACGGCTTCTGTCCGCTTCGGGTCCAACAACAGGAGATGTAAGAAGACCCTCGGACGGCATGGTTCCCAAGGAGATTGTATTCGTTCAATGTGCCGGATCGAGGGATCCCGAGCGTTACAGACCCTATTGCTCCAAGATCTGTTGCATGTATACAACCAAGCATGCGCTTCTTTACAAACACCGGGTTCACGATGGCCAGCCCTACATTTTCTATATAGACATCAGAACCGGTGGAAAAGGTTACGAAGAATTCTACCACAACGCCGAGGAAGAAGAGGGCATCATCTATCTGCGCGGCAAGGTCGCGAAAATATTCCGTGATGGTGAGAAAACTGTGGTCTGGGGAACGGACACTCTTACAGGCAGGAATGTAGAGATAGAGGCTGATCTTGTTGTTCTTGCCACTGCAGTGGTTCCGACGGACAGCACAGCAGAGCTTGTTAAGACACTCAGAATACAAACAGGACCCAACGGCTTCCTTGCCGAGGCTCATCCGAAGCTGCGCCCGGTGGAAAGCATCAACAGCGGTTTCTTTTTAGCTGGTGCGGCCCAGGGCCCCAAGGATATACCGGAAACCGTTGCACAGGCAAGCGCTGCCGCATGCAAAGTGATTTCCCTTTTCTCAAGGGATCACCTGGAACAAGACCCAACAATCGCATGGGTTGATGAAGACCTCTGCAGCGGCTGCCAGACCTGCGTTCCGGTCTGTCCCTACGATGCCCGGGAATACGATGAAGAAAGAAATGTTGTAATCGTAAACGAGGCTCTCTGCGAGGGATGCGGTTCCTGCGTGGCCGCTTGCGTCAGTGGAGCGACTCAACAGAAGAATCTTTCGGATTCTCAGATAAAATCAATGGTTACAGCCGGTCTGGGAGGTGAGTGATGCTTGAACCTGTGATAGCCCGCTTCCCGATGATCAGTCTGGAACCTATTTCAGCTGCTGACACGGTTGAATTCACAAAGAAAGTAAACAGTTCTAAAGAGGAACTGCGTTCAACAGGATCGTTTAAACTCGCGGCAAGGGAGATGGCAAAATGACAAAACCTTCCAAAAAACCCGTGGACGAACTGGTTCCCATCTTCTTTATGGGGAAAAGGTACGATGTGCCGGCAAGTCTGACAATTCAGAAAGCGCTGGAATATGCGGGTTATCAGCATATAAGAGGCTGTGGCTGCCGTGGGGGGGTATGTGGTGCCTGCGGTACCGTGTACAGAATACCTGACAGCTACAAACTGCAGGTGGGCCTTGCCTGCCAGACCGTAGTACAACCGGGAATGCACCTGATGATATTGCCTTACTACCCCGGCAACAGATCCGAATTCGATATAGAGGAATTAAACGGAACCGGCGGCGAAGTTGCAGCTCTGTACCCCGAGATATTCAAATGCATAGGATGCAATTCATGCACTCAGGGATGCCCCATGGACATAGACGTAATGCACTATATGGCTCAGGCTATCAGAGGTGATATTGCCGGAGTGGCAGAAACCTCCTTTGACTGTATCATGTGTGGCCTCTGCGCTTCAAGATGTCCTGCGGAGGAGGTTCAGTTCAATGTTGCCATCCTCGCCCGGAGACTGCACGCGAGGTATGGACACCCAAGAGCCATGCATCTTAAGGAGAGGGTCAGGGAGATCGAGGATGGAAAATTCGAAGAACCCCTGAGAGATCTGATGAGCAAACCAACTGAAGAACTGAAGGAATTGTACAAATCCCGAGAAGGGGAACCGCAGTTCGCGGAGGAAGACTGGACACCTCAGGATGCGAGGTATGTCTGATGAGCATGAGAATTAGACTGGAGGTCAGCAATGCCGTATCCTGAATCGCTGAAAAAACTCATTGAGAAGGTTGAAGTCACCCGTGCGGCCAGGGTGGAACGGAAAAAGAAGGATGAGGAATTTCCTGCATTGAAACTTGATGAGCGTGGTCCGATCCTTGAGAACTTCCACCCGGATTTCATCGAAGGAACACGACGGGAGATCAAAGTCGGCCCCAGCAAGGGTTACGCCATCAGTAATGAAATGGTGGACATCCTTGAAGCTAAAAGCAGAGTAAATCCAGATATGGTCAACCTTTCCGAACCCGATTACGAAACGGATGTTCTTGTTATCGGCGCAGGTGGAGCCGGAACCGCGGCTGCCATTCTAGCGGCAGAAAACGGCGCAAAAGTTCTGATAGCGACAAAACTCCGCCACGGAGACGCGAACACAATGATGGCCGAGGGTGGCATACAGGCGGCCGATAAGATCGGGAAGGATTCCCCTTACTACCACTACCTGGATATTCTGGGAGGCGGACACTTCGTAAACGATCCGAAGCTTGTATACACCATGGTTCAGAATGCGCCTGATGCATTAAGATGGCTTGAGGGTTTGGGCACGTCGTTCTCCAAATTCGAGGACGGCAAAATGAAGACGATGCACGGTGGAGGAACATGCCGCAAAAGGATGCACTACGCCGCCGACATCACCGGCGCTGAGATAATGAAGACCATCCGTGATGAATGCAGGAATCACACGGACATGATCGATGTAATAGAATTCTGTCCTGCGGTGGAAATAGCACTTGATGAACATGGACGCTGTGCTGGAGCTGTTCTCTACAATCTTGAAACAGCCGAGTACCATTTCGTAAAAGCAAAGGCTGTCATCATCACCACAGGAGGCAGTGGAAGGCTTCACATACAAAAATTCATGACCACCAACCATTACGGCGCAACTGCAGACGGCATCGTAATGGCTTACAGAGCGGGTGTACCAATCTCCTTCCTTCATACGGTTCAATATCATCCTACAGGTGTTGTTTTCCCGGAACAGGCCGAGGGTATACTTATAACCGAGAAATTCCGTGGCGCGGGAGCGAATGTCCTTAACATCAAAGGTGAACAATTCGTCTACGAACGTGAACCAAGGGATGTGGAAGCAGCCTGCATTATCCGTGAATGCAGCCCCGGTGGAAGGGGCAACGGAGTTCCCACACCCACGGGCAAATTCGGAGTATGGCTTGATTCCCCCATGATCGACATGCTTAAAGGAGAAGGCACTGTAAGGAAGGAATTTCCCGGCAAGCATATTCTTTTCAGAAGGTTCGGAATCGATATTTCAAAAGAACCCATGCTTATTCACCCGACACTTCACTACCAGAATGGCGGTCTTGATATAAACTGCAGCTGCGAAACCAATGTGCCCGGTCTTTACGCTGCTGGCGAAGTAGCCGGAGGTATCCATGGTGAAAACAGGCTCATGGGCAACTCCCTTCTGGATGTTATCGTATTCGGCAGAATAGCGGGCACCTGCGCGGCCGAATACATAAAGGATCATGGTGAAATTGGCGAAGTGAACCTTGATCACGTCAAACGCTACAACGAAGAAGTCGAGGATGCGGGAATAGAGGGCAATAGAATAGCACCCATGATACTCCCGGATTACAGCAACCCTGAGGTCAGAGAAAAACAACTCACGAAGGATTACTTCGGAACACTGTCGTAATCAGGGGAAAGAGTCACTTCCTGTTAAGCTGCCAGTGCCAGTAGATGCGGGATTGTTGGGTTCGGACAGACATCTTCAGGTGCATTACCCCTTGACAGCCAGCTCATCTTTCCTATAATGCGCCCTGCAGACGCGGGGTGGAGCAGTCTGGTAGCTCGTTGGGCTCATAACCCAAAGGTCGCAGGTTCAAATCCTGTCCCCGCTACCAAAATTGAAGTGAACACCCGTCTCAATCGAGGCGGGTGTTTCCTTCTTATGAAGGTATCGTTTTTCCAGAAAAACCATTCTGTACAAGGAGATAACCTCCATCTCCACACTGCACTTCGGGCACTTCATTCTTCAGAAGGACAGCGAACACTTGTCTTCGCAGCGAGAGCATGTTGGACGATAAGAGTTGCAGACCGCAGGTGAGCAATTGGTCTGACCGCTGGAAATGCCTTTGCGACATGCCACAACACGCCAAGTTGCAGACATGCTTACTCTTGGCGTGTTGCGGTGCATACGATAAACCGACCGTGATCAATATACTTGACGAGTTTAGTGAACAGTAGTAGTTTAGTGATGTTATGAATACGCTTACGAAAAGAACAGAAAAGTACTTGGCTGATTTCCTTGAAGGCCCGGTACGCCTGGAGAAGGTCGAATCAATAAACTTACCCTTGTTTTTGCGGAAGAGGTACAGTCTGTGGAGAGCAGTGCTGTTCGACAAATCCTGGCTTCTTGCCATCGAAGCGGACGACTGGAATAAGGGTACGCCTAAGGAGTATCGGCAGCAGCTACGCATCCTTGCCGATAATGCGAAGGGGCCTGTCGTACTTGTTCTGGGCGCCACTACATCCACACTACGGAATCGATTGATTCTCCTTAATGTACCCTTTATTGTCCCAGGCACTCAGGTATTTCTACCAATGGCTTTCATCAACCTGAAGGAACGCTATTCACCATACGGCGAGCCTTCTACAAAGCGACTTACCCCTACAGCGCAGCTATTGGTTCTCTATCAGATTCTCATCGGACAACTGCACGATTTGTCTTCCAAGCAGATCGCCGCGAAGCTCGGCTGCTCCAGTATGATGATTACAAAAGCAAGAAAAGAGCTTGAATCAAGAGATATCTGCGACGTGAAACGTGTTGGAAAGGAAGCTCGAATACTGTTCCCCGCTGACACGAAGACTCTCTGGGAAAAGGTGCTACCCAGCTTAGCATCCCCGGTGTGTAAGAAACACTGGGTGCAATGGGATCAACCTCTTGCCGGAGTAAAGTATGCAGGAATGACCGCTCTGAGCCAACGGAGCCTGATTGCTGATGATGAAATGTTAACCTTCGCACTCAAACGGCAAGTATTTACGGATATGCTGGAGCGGAATCAAATACGAGTCTGGCCTGACCAGCATGGTGCACAGGCCCGTATTGAATGCTGGTCATACGATCCCTCTTTGCTCTCCGATGGCCCCCTGGTTGATCCACTGTCGCTCTATCTCAGTCTTCGTTATGACCATGACGAACGCGTCCAAGGTGAACTGGCAACGATGATGAAGGAGTTGCAGTGGCGGTAAAGGGATTAGACATCTTTCAGGAATTCTTCAGTGACTACGAGGGTTCCTTTCTGCTGATCGGCGGAGCAGCCTGTGACGATTGGTTCAGTACCCAGGGTCTGCGTTTCCGCGCAACCGAGGATCTCGATATTGTCTTGATTCTTGAGGCATTGACTGAACCGTTCATCAGCAGATTGTTTGAGTTTATCGAGGAAGGTGAGTACCGGAACCAAAACCGAATCGAAAACGGACCACCAATCCTGTATAGGTTTTCCAAGCCTGTTAATCAGGCCTATCCAGATATGCTGGAGATTTTCAGTCGTAGCGATGATTCGCTGCTCTTGCGCAAAAACCAGAGAATCGTTCCTGTATATATTGATAGTGCCGATAGCTTGTCTGCGATTCTCCTTGATAGAGAATACTACGAGTTTCTACTCGGTCATCATCGTACTGCAAACGGAATCTGGATGGCGGACGTCGCGGCACTCATACCCCTGAAAGCGCGGGCATGGCTGGATTTATCGGCAAGGCGTGAACGTGGTGAGTCCGTAGACAACAGGAAGATAAGGAAGCACCGTAATGATGTGTTCTCCCTGGCTTCAACTCTACCTTCTACTCCCGGAGAACGATTGCCCGCATCAATTTCTTTAGATGTGATAGAATTCCTTGACCACTTCCCTGTCGAATCGCAAGAGTGGCAAGCGGTTTTGCAAGCGATGAAGAACATGCTGGGCGGAAGATTCGACCCCCAAGCCTTGTCTGATGCCATCCGTACTTACTTCCTACTTGCGGTATGAAACGGCGGTCGCCTTCGTCGGTACCGTCTTCGTCCTACTAAACCTCCAATTCCTTCCTGAAACTGAGCTCACTGCACTAAATCATCCCACGTGAACAAAAAATATATATATTCGCATCTACTCCACAGCCGAATGTCCCCTGTCCTCTTTAGCTGGATTAACCGAATTTTCTATGCCGCTTATGACACAAATGACGCTATTTAAGAACACAATGATTTGGTTGATTCAGACTATGATGCCAAGTCGTTCTAGCTTTTTGGCTCCCTGCTTAACACCCATGTAAATCCAGTGAACAGATACTGTTGGAATTGTGTACCAATCGGGTGCACATACCGTCCCCGCTACCAAATCAAGTTCAGAGGCGTTCAGCAGTTTAATATGTTGAGCGCCTTTGACATTGGTTGGTTCAATAACCCTTCTTCGGAATCATACACCAGACCGTTAGAAAATAGTACGCCGGTGACTGAAACGAATGCTTATCTTGACTCAAGGGTATGCACCCCTGCAATATGCACAGGTGAATCATTCCTGAAACTAACAAAGGGAATGGTCTGAATAAGCGTGGCAGGTCAACCTGCCATGAACCTGCTCTACCGTATCCCGGTCCTAATCTGTTCGCTCCATGGTACAACGAGGCCTTCGCTCATTACCGGATCTCTTTCGGCGATATATCCTGATGGACCGTATGCGACGGCGATTAGGTCGGATTCCTCTGAAAGACAGACCAGGAGGTAAACGTACTCCGTCAAGTAGGTTCCTTCGATGGAATCATCCGTGAAACGAATTAACAGGTCTTCGATGCCGTCACTGTTCACATCCTCCCGTTCGAGCACTTCGATGCAGTAGTACCAGTTTTCCGTCTCGAAGACGATACTGCCCTCGGAAATCTCAGTCGGACTCAGCCCCATGTCCGAGAAATGACGCATGCCTGGGCTCCTTGCTGGTCCAATGGAATTCCGGAACGTCGTGAGGTCCAGTCTGTCAACAATGAACTGCTCCAGATTCTCTGTAGGTAAGTATGAGATGGCCTCAGGAGTGTCCACCGCATCAGAGATTCCCCATAACAGTAAAGTCAGAACTGAAATAAGAATGAATCCCGTCACCTCAGCTTTCATACTGTTCCTCCTCACATGCTTGTCACAGCTAACATTACGAAATCGACATGTGTCCGACAACCCGCAATACCCGTAGTTCATTAAGGATAATAGACCGATCAAGTCCAAAACCACCAATAACTTCCATCTCCTCTCTGATGGTTTCTCACTGCTTTTCGAAACCCTTGAATCCCTTGATCCACATTAAAATGTGGTTCAAACGAAGCCTGGTCCGGGCTACCAAAATATTGCCGTAGGCGTAACAGCCTACGGCAATTTTCTGTTCACCCCGTCGATGTGTGCACTTTCCAATATCAGGCACAAAAAGCTCTGATCCTTAATTTATAGTCCGCGAACGTTACACGGACTACGTCGCGTGACAAGACGATGTTCCTGTAGTGCAAGCCCTGATCGGAGAGCTCTCGAACAGATCACCTGGGGAGCTAGAAATCCAGAAGATAAATCTTTGGGTAGTCCACAGGAGCGTAATCGTATGCAAGCATTCCATTCAAAAAGCAGAATCGAAGACCTCTGATTCCCTCAAGTTCAGGTATGGTCACCACTCTCAGAAGTACACCAGCCTCATTATAAACCTCGAATGTTGGTATGCTCGTGTAACCCTGACCTACCCAGACATTTCCATCCTGATCGGTGCTCAGAGTCTCGATAGCCAGATGGTAGAGATCCAGATCCTCAGCTTCATAACGACGAACGGTTGTCGAACCGTCATCGTGCCGGCTCAGCCCTTCGTTCAGTACACCCTCCGCCAATTCCTCCTCGGTCTTGGGAATACGCTCCCATTCACGTTCCACAATGATGGACGGGTTTGCATCCGGATCGAATCGCTCCACGCAATAGGTGCTGTCACTTCTTACAGCGAAGTATACCGCACCATTCAGGTCTGATTCCCACACACAGTCTACATTATCGACATTAACGTTCTGCTCCCCGTTCGTAACACTCAATGTGATAGAGAGGGGATAACTGCGGTATATCAGTTCTGGATCCATGTCCTCTCCCGTATATCTGCCGAGGAAGCTTGTTCCCGAGTAACCGTCTTCATTCTGCTGAAAATCCATAGAACCTGCTATGAAAGTTTTGCCCGGCCCTGTGACCGGTTCAACCGGTGCAACAGGAAAGAATCCAGGTATCTGATGATCGAAAGCACAGGTTGTATCGAAGAAGACCAGAGCATTTCCGCCGAAATCGCTAACAAGCAGCCCACCGCCGCGAAGAAAAACAAAACCTGTGGGATACTGAAACTCACCCGGACCGGATCCGAATCTTCCAATGGTTTCCTGAAAATCTCCTTCGAATGAGAATACTTTCAGAGTTGATTTCCTTCCGTCCAGGGCAAAGATGTTTCCATGTTCATCGATCCGTACGCGGTTCAGGCTTCCGAACTCCAGCGTTGTATCTCCGTAAAACACTCCAATGGTATCGGTGACTGAAAGAGCTACCGTATCGATACTCATCTCTTCCGGAATCTGTTCAGGAGCCGCTTCCTGTTCAGATTGCTCACCGCATCCTTCAATAGAAGACAGGATAAAGAGAATGGAAATCAGAATTAGAACAAGTTTCATGACAGCCTCCTTACTTTTCTGATACGAAAATAGTAAAACTGGAACGAATCAACAAATCAACTGTTTCTATAATGACATATAACATTGTACTGTAACCTTTAAGGTGCTGAACAGGTAATTACTGATAGAGTATAAATTCAAGAATGATTTCATAGCATCCCTCTGCGACCAGAAAATGTCCGGTATTCCCTGCTTATCGATCCAGAGCCGTACGAATGGGGCTCCATCCCCCTGCAGGCACCCTTCATGATGATTTCAAGCCCGGCCGGCCTGAAGGCTCGAATCTTTGGCTACATCAAGAGTCTGTTCGGAGGATTCTGACACTGTGAATCCCCTGATCCATAATAGAATGTGGTTCAAACGAAGCTCGGTCCCCGCTACCAAAAAAAGGGGGAAAAAAGGGGTCAAATCTTTACTCTTGACATTTCTTTCCTGTTGCTCACCAGTCGGAGACGATCCCGACCCTCTTAGTCGAGTAAGATCATCCTTCCGCAGTAGACCTGGTCGCAACTCATGAGGGAGTAGATATAGATTCCAGATGGAGCCCGCATGCCTCTGTCATTCTTCCCATCCCAAACGGCCCGGTGGCTTCCGGGTCCGAGGGTTGCATCCTCGAGGATTCGCACTCGCCTGCCGCTGATGTCGTGAATGATAAGGCGCACATGGCCTCTCGCACCCGTTTCCCCAAGAATGCTGAATGGAATCGTCGTTGAAGAACCGAAGGGATTGGGGTGGTTCTGTCTCAGTAATAGCTCAAGCGGCTGGTGGGTACCCGGATCCTCTTCGATAGAGGTTTGAACGATGCTGAGTCCTGTACCTTCACTTGCAATATAGAACAGATTCATGTCAACATCGGTATAGGCTTCGACAGCTCCCGAAGGCCACTGGAATACCAGTGAATCAACCACGGTCGCATCCCCGAGGCCGAACTCAACGTTGAAGCTCCCCTGGGCGTTGAATCCCTGATGGCCGCTGACCTCCCGCACCTGCCATACAACCTGCGCGCCCAGAACCGCTCGGGCTCTCACCTTGGTGCCGATTGCCGAAGCATTGGAGGGGTTCCCGGCACAGCGGATATTTATCCAGTGGTTTTCAGATATGCCGTTGTTTCGGTAAAGGAAGTTGCTCTGATCGGGGTTCTGGCCATTAGGGACGTACACATCGATCCAGCCGTCGTTGTCATAATCAACCCAGGTGGCCCCGTTCGACCGGCCCTCATCATTTACGATATCGCCCTCCAGTATCCGTGTGAATGTACCGTTGCCGTCGTTTCGGTAGAGGAAGTTATTCTCATTCCAGTCATTGGTGACGTACATATCCAGGTCTCCGTCGTTGTCGAAATCGCCCCAGGCGCCGCTGACTGAACTGCCTCCGTCGTTGACGATTTCTCCGTTCGTTATAAGAGCGAAAGTGCCATCATCAAGGTTCTGGTAGAGATGATTATCTTCTCCGTACCAGTTGGCGACGAAGAGGTCGAAGTCCCCGTCATTGTCGTAGTCTCCCCAGCTGCCTCCGATGGAGATGCTGTTGTCGTTCACGACCACTCCCTCAGTGAGTTTGGTAAAGGTTCCATCACCATTGTTACGGTACAGGAAATTGTCGATCGGGATTCCGTTGAAGGGATCGCTGTTGGCAGTGAATAAATCCTGATCGCCATCGTTGTCATAGTCGCACCAGCTGGAGCTCAGGCAATGCTCATTATCGTTGACTATGTCTCCGGTCGTTATCTTCGTGAACGTGCCGTCACCATTACCGCGGTATAGAAAATTGTCTTCAACGAAGGTAGTGAAGGCGCCGTTGTCGACGTATATATCCAGATTGCCATCGTTATCGTAGTCGACTATGCTCGAATTGAATGACCAGCCACCGTCATTGACGATCTGCCCTGAGGTAATTTTGATGAAAACGCCACCTCCCTGATTCATGTACAGACGGCTGCTGATTCCATTCCAGTTCGGGACGAAGAGATCCAGATGGCCGTCGTTGTCGAAGTCGCCGAAGCTGCACCCGGAGGAGGTGCTGATGTCGGTGACGACCGGTCCCCCCGTAACCTGATCGAAGGTGCCGTCACCATTATTGATGAAGAGCAGATTGGATCGGTCGTCGAAAGCATGGGGAATGAAGAGATCCAGGTAGGTGTCGTTGTTGATATCCCCCCAGGAGGATCCCTCGGAATAGCGGTCGTCGTTGACGATTGGACCAGTGGTGATTCTGGTGAAGTCCTGTGCAGCAAGCTCCGCGTTCACCAGGAAAAAGCTCAATAGAACCGGTATTGACCATCCTGGAAGTGCCATTCCCACTGAGTGATTCGGTATCGTCATTTGGGCTACATATCTACTGATCGGATTCTGGATTTTCAGCAATCCCATGACCTGCTCGCGAAGTGGTCCATTCATCCCGATAAACCTCCGATTCCTTCCTGAAACTGACCATACGACCAGAAACACCCGCAATCTACAGAATGCTAGTCCTCATGCTTTCTGATCACTGCATAGATCGTTGTTCCGAACGGTAGTCCGAATTTTGATGAGAAGTGTGCTTCTGCTGTGAAAATACGCAGCAGCAGTGAGTTTAGAAGTCTCGGGGGGAGTGATGTTGTATCACTCTTCACCTTGCTGCCTTCAATAAAGAATCTGCGAAATAAACGGAAAGGAGCGACAAAAAAGAAAGACAGAAAATATAAGTGACTCATTTTCAGCACTTCAAAACCGGAATCCTCCACTAACCTTTTCAGCGTTCTTCTTCTGTATCTTCGCAAGTGTCCAAGAGCGACGTCATGCTGACTCCACAGGCTGCTGAACGCAGGTACCGTTACAATGATCCTGCCGTCATCCTTCAGAACTCTCCTGAGTTCGGCTAAACCAGCTGAAGGATTGTCCAGATGCTCCAGCACATCCAGACAAACAACGATGTCAAAGGATCGATTCTTCAGAGGGACTTCCTCAATTCCACATTCAATGACATTGTCAAGCCCATTAATCCGGCAGAATTCCACCGCCCGGTCCGATAAGTCAGTACCGCAGGCATGACCGATCTTATTCAGTGCTTTCATATTCCCGCCTGTGCCGCAGCCCACATCCAGTATTTCCGGGGTCTTCATATTGAAAGGTATTATCAACTCGATCATCAGATTGCGTCTGCTGACAAACCACCAGTGAGAGTTCTCCACCTCATACATATACCTGTATTCATCGGACTTAAGGCAGCCGGCTGCCTTAAGGAAAGAAGTCCGGTGTCTGCTTCTGACCTGAAGGATATTGAAGAGCATTCCAATGGAATCCCACAATAACCTGACCTTTGCTCCGTCAACATGGTGCCAGGAAACGGGACACTCCTTAATTCTGTATCCCATCCTTTGGGCAAGGTAAAGCAGTTCAAGATCAAAGCCGAATCCATCAATATGTACTCTTGAAAATACAGGCCGGATCACTTCACGCCTGAATATCTTGAATCCGCACTGGGTATCGCAGATATCCCTGAACAGGAACAGCCGCACAAAGAAATTGAAAACCTTCCCCATGAATTCCCTGTACCAGCGCGTGACCAGAACCTGATCTGAATTACGTAACACTCTTGAGCCGATGAAGATGTCGTAACCATTGTTCCGGATATATTCCAGGTTCTTCTCAATCTCATCCGGTTCTACAGATCCGTCTGCATCCATGAACAGGCAGATATCTCCCTGTGCTTTGAACAGTCCTCTTTTTACGCTGTAACCCTTACCGCTGTTCCTCTTTGATCGAAGCAGATGAAAATGCTCGAACTGATCTTCATATTGAGCTATAATCCCGATAGTGTCATCTGTTGAACAGTCATCCACAACGATCACTTCATAAATAAGCACGCTGTTTCCGCAGTATGTAACAAGTTTATCAAGAAATGTCCCTATACGGTTTTCCTCATTGTAAGCCGGAATGATTACCGAGACATCGATGCTATTGATCATACTCTCTTTTCCTGACCTATATCCATAATTGCAGCATTATCGCAATGTTTCATAGAACCTGATCCTGTTCTAGTGAATCTGTTAATCCTGGGACGAATCTTATTTAACGGAGAAGCTGTGTCCATGCCTTTTATTCCTTCTTCAACCGCGGCTTTCTACAGGGCATCAGATCTTCTATTCCATACCTTCTCTGTGGAATATCCAGACGGAATCGTCCTCAGTGAATCCTGGGAAATACTGAGTATAAACACTGTCATAAAATGCTCTGTCAGACCCCTCAAAAAGCCATCTATGGTAAACAATCAGATCAGAATACCCCAGCATTTTCGGGAACTCCGGCATATCCTCCAGAAAATTCGGGAATCGTGCAAGACAAGCGTATTGACGCACATATCCTGATGTTGTCTGGAAGAGAGCATACCGTCGTACATTTCTGTCACATGGGACTTCAAGAACTACATGCTCAGGGGATATTTCGCAGATGACTTCAGGTATCTTCGATGATAAAAAGGGAAGTGTCATCACAGTCATTTCAAAAAGAAGAAGAAACATGAACAGAGTTCTCACTTTCTCTTTCATCATTGAAACAGCCATTCCCGCTCCTACAGCGGTCAGAACACCGCCAAGAATGGCAAAGCGCGAAGGGGCTCGTATTCCGTTAAGAACAGGGACGCTCTGAAGCAGTCGAAACGGCAGCGGAATTCCCAGCGGTCTACCGAATACGCGAAGCTCTGGTCCAAGACTCAGGAGGAACAGCCCCAGCACGACAGCAGCGAACCTCCAGCGTTTCTTCTTCCAGACGATGACAGTGAAGGCTGCAAGCAACACAAGACCTGGTGTCACTACACCTTCATATGTATTTGGCATCCATGATGCTCTCTGTTTAAGTCCGATTACTTCTCCCAGAAGGCCGAATGGGGATGGAAGAATAAAGGACTGAGGTTCAGCTGACCAGTAAATTGCTTCTCTCCAGTGCATTACTGGAGATCCGGCATCCCCGGGTGCGGTCAATACAAAGGTTCCATAAAGAGCTATCACCGTTATCACAAGAAGAAGAAGCATAGCGGTTCTTCTCCAGTCCGCGCGAATGATGAATGCCGTCGTGATTACTCCTGTGGCAACGAATATTGCCTGAAATGGACTCTGAAACGCTGCTGCCAGCAAAGCTGCCGCAAATCCGAGGAAATATCTCCGTTTCTTCTTCTTAAGGTACTCTATGCAAAGCCATAGTGCGGCGATTAATGCCCAGCAGTTGGCGATCTGATAGTGCTGTATAAGGTGAGCCGTTCTTGAAGGAAGCCAGGCCAGCGCAAGAGCTGAAAAGAGAGCACCGTATATGTCAGCACCCCATGATCTGGCGAGCAGCCAGCCGAACAGCCCTATGAGTAGAGTACTCAGAAGAATTGAGAGATTGAATGAGAGCACCGGATCATAGCCGCTTATTCCTGTGGCAGCAAAAAGGTAAGTATCAAACCATCCGATATGGTGGTAAACAAGGGAAATTCCGGTAGGAGGATATATCAGATCGCAGTATCGGGGATCAATTCCACTTTCAAGCGCATTCGACACCCACCAGAAATGCCATACATGGTCATAAACGTCTGAATCGTTCTTAACAGACGCATCGGGCATAGGATCGCCGATGATCCTCTGCTGATGAGACAGAAATATCTTTCCATAAGGCAGGAGAAGCAGAAACAGTGAAATGAGAATGATAGCTACAAATGAGAATCTCGAAGCTGAGCCGTTTGGCATATTTTCATTCCCCGTGAACAAAGAATTTCAACCCCTTTCCCTGTAGCGCAGGTGGCTTCCCTGATTCATGCCGGAAACGAAAATACCGATAGTTGTCAGTTCTGTCAAAATTTAACCAGTAAGTTAAGCCAGTCGATAGAAAAGCAAAGCAATTCGAGATAGGAATCCTATTTTCAAACCGTTCCGTGAATATTCCCGAAACAGAGTATTTCTCCCAGAAAACCTCCGATTCCTTCCTGAAACTGACCATACTACCAAAAATCACTCCACGTCAACAAGAAAAAAAAGGGGTCAAATCTTTACTCTTGACACTATTCTGATCCCAGATTGAAGACATCGGGTGTAACAATAAAAACATTCCTTTTCGGATGCCATAATGATACAAGCAAAATGTCAAGAGTAAAGATTTGACCCCAATGTACGTGTCCATCAACCTGATGCTCAGCGGATAAGAACAGACTTTGCCGTTTGTGATTCTCCCCCGGTACCATACAGACGAACTAAGTATATCCCGGAGGTTACATTGTTTCCGGTCTCATCACATCCGTACCAGCAGGTCTGATGCAGACCGCCTCCAATATGTCCAAGAGGAATTGTCCTTATGCTTCTTCCGCTCAGATCATAGATTTCCATAGTTACTTGACCCGATGCCCGTGTCTCGAAAGAAATCCCTGTAGACTGTGTGAAGGGGTTGGGCGAAAGAGAGAGTATGGTCAGCATTTCGGTACCGGGGATTTCGAAGGATTCTGTTTCTTCAACTTCTGTTGAATATGAACGTTTCAAGCCAAGACTGTGAGACATGCCAGCAGCAATCACCATGAAATCGGAGTTCGGCGAAGGGATATTACATTGACCATGGGTATCATCTCCCCAGGCAACGACAGTTCCATCGGACTTGAGACCAAGGCTGTGATACGCACCAGTGGCGATTGCGATAAAATCGGAGTTCGGTGCGGGAACATTGCACTGGCTATAGGCGTTGTCTCCCCAGGCAACAACAGTTCCGTCAGACTTGAGACCAAGGCTGTGTTCCGCACCCCCGGCGACCGACATGAAGTTTGAGTTCGGTGCGGGAATGCTGCACTGGCCAGCATCATTCCGCCCCCAGGCAACAATGGTTCCGTCGGACTTGAGACCAAGACAGTGACACGAACCCGCCGTGATTGCTATGAAGTCTGAATTCGGTGCTGGAACGGTACATTGACCGAAGGAGTTATTCCCCCAGGTCACGACAGTCCCGTCGGATTTGAGACCAAAGCTGTATTCCACACCTCCAGCGACTGTTACATAGTTTGAGTTCGGTGCCGGGACGCTGCACTGACCGCTACTGTTATTACCCCAGGCAACGACGGTTCCGTCAGACTTAAGACCAAGGCTGTGATAATCGCCCCCGGCTATAACGATAAAACAGGAGTTCGGAACAGGGATATCGCACTGGCCGTCGTTGTTAAGTCCCCAGGCCGCAATAATGCCTTCGGAAAAAAGACCCAGGCTGTGAAATGAGCCTCCGGCTACTGCAGTAAAATCAATATTCGGTGTCGGAACACTGCATTGGCCACTGTCGTTCAGCCCCTGTGCCACAATGGTCCACTCACCCTTGAGGCCCAAACTGTGATGTGCACCCGCAGCGATTGATGTGAAGTCGGAGTTCGGTGCGGGAACATTGCACTGGCCGTCAGAGTTCTTTCCCCAGGTTGCGATCGTTCCGTCGGACTTAAGACCAAGATTGTGAAATGCGCCCGCAGCGATTGATGTGAAATCGGAGTTCGGTGCGGGAATGTTGCACTGACCATCGTCATTCCATCCCCAGGCAACGACGGTCCCGTCGGACTTAAGACCTAGACAGTGATACGAACCCGCTGTGATTGCTGTGAAGTCGGAGTTCGGTGCGGGAATGATACACTGACCGAAAGAGTTGCTTCCCCAGGTCGCGATCGTTCCGTCAGATTTGAGACCAACACTGTGATACCTGCCCCCGGCGAGCGCCACGAAGTTTGAGTTCGGTGCGGGCACATCACACTGACCTGTATAGTTATCCCCCCAGCCAATTATTGTACCGTCGGACCTGAGACCCAGACTGTGAATCCTGCCTGCGGCAATCGCTATGAAGTCCGAGTTCGGTGAGGGAACATTGCACTGGCCATAGCTGTTGCGCCCCCATGCAACTACGGTTCCGTCGGACTTGAGACCCAGACTGTGATACGCACCAGTGGCGATTGCGATAAAATCTGAGTTCGGTGCGGGAACATCGCACTGGCCATAAGCGTTGTCTCCCCAAGCAATGACAGTTCCGTCAGACTTGAGACCCAGGCAGTGATTGTCTCCGCCAGCGATGTCCATAAAGCCGCAGTTCGGTAGGGGGACATTGCACTGGCCATAATTATTGCGCCCCCATGTATAGATGACTCCGTCGCATTGCGCGTGTACGATACCCGAGAAAAGGAACAGAACGCACAAATACAGCAGGCCTTGAGTTGACATACTTCGTCTCATTATGCTCCGTTCTTCCGGAAAGGATTGATTAAGTAGTCTGTCATTTGTTCATTTATCAATCTATTATGCATTACCTTTCGAAAGCGGACAATCTTTAATGCGTTGCAGTTCGCAATGGAAAGAGGGGCGGAAAATGGGTCATCTCAGGCTGGATCGTTCTCGAATATAGATCTGTGGGTGAGAGAATTCGATCTCTTTGAAAACTCACCACCACCGTGGTATACTTACATTCGGCTTCGGCATTTATCATGCGAAGTTTCATACGGAGTGATATTAG
>JAIORS010000107.1 GCA_021108005.1 Candidatus Aegiribacteria sp. | reverse complement strand
TGTATCGGTTATCCCGCCCTGAAACCGAAATGGAAAGCTCCGGAAAGAATCTACAATCAGGTAGTTATTTCGCAATAGTAACAAACGGTACCGGTACTGAAAACTGCAGGCTGGTCAGGATCTGAACCAGGGATAGGGAAATCGTTACTCCCCGGCCAGAGTAAACACTCTCCGCACGATATCGTTACCTGCTGTCATTCTTACGTAGTAGGAACCTGACGACAAACCTGAGATTTCGACCTCATGAGTGCCCGGATCCATTTCTCCATCAACGGGCAACGCTCTCAGTCTTCCCGCAAGATCGTAAATGGAAACGGTGACAGGCCCCGATTCCGCCAGCCTGAACCTTACAACAACCGAACCGGAAGCCGGATTGGGAAACACCGGAAAAATGCAGGTCTCATTGCTGCCGCTCTCTTCCTCTATACCCAGCCATTCCCAGAAGAAGGTCACGCTGTCCAGTCCGGGGGGAGTGAAGAATCTCTGCCCCGAACCTTCCATTCTCACCATGTACTGAATGTAGCGGTGGGTGCTGTCTATGTATCCATCAAGACTTCCGGGCTCCTCTATGAAATCCGACCATTGCCCCATGTCATCCGGGTTGTTGGAAGTCTTCACCTGGAATGTAAGGCTGCAGCCCGCGGGCACCGTATCCTCCCATTGAATCTCCTGCCAGTCGGGATACTGCAGCACATCGAGGATTGATGACACAAGAAGACCTGAATCAGCGTATTCAAGGCGGTACCATTCTATGATCTTGCCTACAGACGCGAAGCTTATCACATCCAAAGTATCATCACCGTCGATATCGGCAACCTCAAGGTACTCGTACCAGCTTCCCGAATCCAGCGAATGCCGCCTCCAGTTGTCTCCCGTGCCGTCGATGCTCTCCCAAAGCACCAGTTCGTACAGACCGCCACCACCGCAAAGATTACCGGCAGCTCCCAGTATATCGACATCACCGTCACCGTCGAAATCCAGTTCATGAACGGCCTGTCCACCTTTGAACCGATACTGAAGAACGTGTTCGATCCATGTTCCCGGGAGGGGATCCGAATTCTCGAACCAGGATATTCTGACATTATCACCGTAACCAGTGGATATTACATCCAGATTACCATCTCCGTTGATATCACCGGCACAGACCGAAGTTGCCTGACCAATACCATTGCATATCTTATGCCTGATCCAGGAATTGCCCGTTCCACCGTCATTCTCCCAGAGATTGAGTTCGTTGTTTATCCACCAGTTCGCGCTGAGAATGTCAATATCTCCGTCCTGATCGATATCGACAGTATGCAGGTCGTAGCATTGAGGTGCAGAAGCAACAACATGAGCAGGCCATGGCTCCGACATGATCTGGTTCTCGTACCAGATGATCTGACCGTCAGGGCCGAAATCGC
>JAIORS010000106.1 GCA_021108005.1 Candidatus Aegiribacteria sp. | reverse complement strand
ATCAATAACTGTCAGGAGTGGTAAAGGTAACAAAGATAGAATTACCATTTTAAGCTCGAGCATTATATCTGATCTACAGAAACAGATTGGAAAATCGCGGGAACTATTTGAGAATTCGGTCATTCCTGTATCACTTCCCACAGCTCTGGAAAGAAAATATCCAAACGCAAACCTGGAATGGAAATGGCAATACTTGTTCCCTGCAAAAAATGCTTCAGTAGACACTGCAACAGGCGAGATCCGAAGGCATCATTTACACAGAACTGGGATTCAGGAAAACATGCGAAAAGCTGTAAAGGATTCAGGTATTACCAAGCATGCCGGTGTTCATACTCTTCGTCATTGTTTTGCAACGCATTTACTGATGTCAGGTGTTGATCTCTGTGAAATTCAGGAACTTCTCGGACATAAGAACTTGGAAACAACAAGGGTCTACCTGCATGTGATGAAGGGGTTTAGACAAACAGTATTAAGTCCTTTGGATCTCCTTTAGTAGCTTAAGTAGCCACCTGACGTTTGATCAGGGAATTCTATTTGTGGCGACGGACATTCTAACCAGACGGTGATCATCTACTGGCTAAAAAGATGTTTTGGTCTTGTCCGCTGCATATGGAAATCGCATGAATCTTTCAAGAGTTATCTTCACAGCTCAATATTCGCTGCGAACCTGGCTACCATTGCCACACTGATCACTTGAAAACCGTTATCACCCATTTGCATTGAAGGAATCCTTAGTACAGATGCATGTACCCTCTGAAGTAGGATCAGAGGTTCAAGGCCGGGCTTACCTTTCGATCATTACAATGGACTGCACCAGGTTCTGTCCGGGTACTCTCAGCCTGCAATAATAGATACCGCTTGAGACGTGGTGACCACTCTCGTCCTGTCCATCCCATGTTAGATCCTGCTCAACTCCAGAAGTCTCAATATCCAGTCTGCGGATCATTCTTCCCGCTGTATCGTAGATCTCGATACTGCTCTGCTTACCAGCTGGCGCGGTACAGGTGATCGCAAGAGAGCCGAAGCACGGTGACGGGTCGGCTTGAAGAGCCGAATTGCATACGGCTGCAGCAGGGTTTTCTTCTACGCCTGTTAATCCACTGTAAAGGTAAGGTGCAAGATTGAAACCTGTTGCTGTCACATAAATATCCAAAGCTTCTGAAAAAGTTGGAATATCGAATATTACGTTACCGGATGCGTCCGAGTAATCCGATTCCATCCACAATCCTGATGAAGAATCATCAACATAAACCGCGACAAGAATTCCTTCTGCGGACAGTCCATCGGTTGTTACCGTAAATGTATGAATTCCCGGAACAACGGGCATGGGGTGCTCACAGTTGATAATGGTCAGGGGAGAAGTGTCGTAGTAGATATCCATCTCGGGACAACCGAAGACCATATGCATGTGGTTGTTGTCTATAGCTGAAGAACCGAAGTATGCGAATACTTCGTTTTTTGACCAGTCCGTTACCGCACCCATATGACGTATGTCTTCCTGAAAGTAACCTTTGAATATCCATTTCACAAGTGAATCCGCAGCTCCGTAAGGACTGTTCGTTGTGGGACCCATAACCCCGATGGCGCCTTTTGGATCAGCGATCTCACCTTCACCCATGAAAGCTTCGCAGAGACAGTAATGCCCGTCGAACATCCCGACCTGACAGGCGACAAGCGCAAGCCAGGGAAGTTTTCTGCCGTTACTGAGACCGGTAACATCCGAATTCCCGAAACCCGGAGGGTATATATGAGTGATGTCGCCATGGCCGCAGAGACCAAGTATTGAACATCCGCTGTTTATTGAATCAGTAAGAGTTGCAATGGTTGGTGTAATTCCTCCGTTTGCGCAGAACCATGTTATGTCCAAACCAGCAGCCATCATGTATTCAACGTAATCCCATGAGTTTTCAGTGAACTCCGTATGCCCTATGCTTATTCCCTTGTTGAACCAGCTCTGAGTCGGTTCGTAAGGATACATTTCATGTTCGGTAATCTTCCATGCCTCGTAAACAAGATCATCAGTGTTGTTTCCTGAAAGGCGCCCGATATGTATGGAGGGCACGCATCCGGTGCCGATTACTCCATAGATGTTATCAGCCGAGTGTCCGGCGTACTGAGGTGATGGCACTACGTCTTCATCACCTACCAGCAGAATGTATTCCGGCGGATTCGGCCAGGTGTTGTAAGCGTTTTCGATCCAGGTATCGATTTCAGCAGGTGTAGATCCAATTCCCGGAATCACTGCTGTTTCGACCAGGAAGCCCTTCCTGGTCTTCCAGTCAATGAGGTCCTGCATAAGATCAATACCTTCTTCAGAAGAGATTACAACGTAACTGCCGTCAATAACTCTCCTATGTTCGCTGAACCCGAGGACTTCATCGTAGAAGGGCAGAAAACTTCTTGTGATTCCCGCGGCAGAGCGGGTTAGTTCGTTGGAACCCGTACTGCCAGTTGTTGAAATTCTGGCTGTAACTCTTGTCGTTACGGTTACTTCTCCTGTAGAAGGATTCCAGCTAACAGGTAAAAAACTCACCCATGCGATCCTAATATCCCGCAGGATATTTACCGATTCCAACCTTACCGGAGTTGCAGGCCAGGGAGTAAAACCGCTATAGAATTCATGGTTAATCCTGAAAGGCAGGGCAGGTAAACCCCTTATTTGAAGCGGTTGGAAAGGTGGAATGCTGCAGCTTACAAGAGCAATGGTTTCGGAATCGAGGATTTCCACTTCAACTTCTCCGTAGTTTGAAACTTCTATCATTCTTCGAACAGCAGGAAGATCAGGGTAACCTATATTGGCAGTCAGTCCCGATCCTGGAATTCTAAAGACCGTTCCGGTTCCGTATGAAGCATCGAAAACCTGTTCACTTTCAAGTGTTTCGAGGTTGAATTCAATTATTACGGAGTTTCCAGTGTCACTGATGACTGTCGCTGTTCCGTTTGTCACGGGGTTCTTGAAGCATACATCAGCGGTTGCAGTGTTAAAGAGAGCGGCTACGAATAATAATGTAGGTATAATTCCGAATTTCATTATCTGCCTTTCAGTCAACGAAATTTGAATACTCAGGATAAAGTTTCTTCATGCATTCAGGACACAATCCATGACTGAACTGAGTATCCGAGCGCCTGGATATGTATTCCTCTATCTGCTCCCAGTATCCGGAATCATCGCGGATTTTTTTACAGGAAGCACAGATTGGAAGCAGTCCGCTGAGCGTATTAACTTCAGCAAGAGCTTTCTTCAGATCCTCATTAGCCTTCACAAGTTCGATGTTCTTCAACCTGTAGATCTCGTTTTCCTTTTCCTTCTTCTCCGTCTCGTAGCTTACCTGCAGTTCATTGTATTTCTTACTGTTTTCTTCCGTGAAAGCCTTATCATTGAATTCTTTGTATTTTTTGTAATATTCAAGTGCTTTACTGAAGTCACCTTTTTTTTCAAGGATGGTTGATATCACTCCATAGCAGTCTATTATGAGATTCGGGACATTAAGCTCTTCCGCAATGGCAAGTCCTTGTCCCGCATAATCAAGAGCCTTATCGATTTCTGTCATTCTGTAGTATGTTGCACCAATTCTATTCAGTGCGGTAGCCTTAGACTTGTCATCTTTAGT
>JAIORS010000105.1 GCA_021108005.1 Candidatus Aegiribacteria sp. | reverse complement strand
CTAAGAAGTAGGCGAAATCATCATCCTCAAAAACGCCCGGTGTACCGTTGGTGCAACGTAGAAGAACAGACATGTTGATCGTAGAGCCCCACTCGATAAAGTCTGAACGGCCATCGATACTTACCGAAGTAACATTCATTGCACGATAGTTGCCGGTGAAATAATCGGCATAGAAATCGCAAACGAGAATCGGCCCGAAAGTAACAAGATAATCGTTATGAAGCCAGTACGCGGGATTGCCTCCGGAGATTTCTATTTCGTCGTAGCAATTTCCGAAGGTCCATCCTGAAATATTGGTACCGCCTTCAAAGTCTTCAGCATATGTGTCAGCGGTTGCCGGCGGTACTGTACAAATTAGAAGGAACATTGCAGCGAGTTTCACTAATTGCATGACTCTTCTCCTAATCGGAATTTTTTATCTCAACATCTATTTCATTGTGCAATGAAGTATAAAAATGTTTCTACATTATGTCAAGGAAGTTTCCGGGAAACCTCTTTGATATGTCTGCACTATGTTTGTCCCTTTTCCTGCCACATTGATTGTACTAGTATTGTACCTTATTGAATAATTGGGGATGAATGTATGACTTCACGCATCGATGAAGGAAAATCTGTAACTGATCATATTGATGAAAACGATCTTGAGAAACGTATAGCGGACACAGGATCGATGCTTGCCTTAACGTTGAGCAAAGTAATAGAGCAGATTCCAGGAGACACAAATGGGCCACAGAATCTTGCCCGTCTTCTCGGAATCAACAAGGTCCTTACAAGTCGTATACTGAAGGCCTTAAGATCGAGGGATCCGATCGCTGTAATGCATCACATCCCGGGGCCCGAACCGCTTCGACGTTTTCTTCGTCATGCGGGCAGGCGCGGAGCAGGGGTGGACGTAGTTAATGCTGCGGCTAACGCTATTGAACAGTTTGATATGCTCATTCGCCGAGAGGCCGGTGACAGGGCCTCTCTTAACGCAATTATAAGCTCATGGCTGCCCGAAGCGCGCAGGGATTTTGAGCTAAGACGGAAGCAGGCAGCCTTCCGGGCGATGAGCGAACTGAAGGGAGTACTCGTTCAGACGGATCTCGCGACCGTTATCCTTCATCCATCGGAAGGGGGTGACAGAATCGATATCGTTTGGATAATGGGTAAACTCGGTCTTCAGCGTCTTCGTCCCGGGGCAACTATAAAACTTGATACGAGGCGAATAACCAGTGAAGGTGATACCCCGCGAGTACCATTCAATCTGGATGGGAAACCTATCAAGACCTTAAATGATTCCCGTCTTGAATCTTTCAGTACATCATCGGATGTAGCTATCGATGTAAATACGGTTAATGATGTTATTCACTACACATTGAAAAACGGAGGTTTCGGACGCGCATCGACCGTTGATATCGTAATGGCGGAAGTGAACTATAACGAGATGCCGCGATATATTCCGGCAAACCTCAACCGTAAGGGCTACGTGTTCGCCGAGATAAATTTGCCTTCCAGACTTCTCCTGTTCGATGTGCTGGTTCATAAAGACATCTATCCCGGCTCTGATCCCCAGCTATTTATCTACGATACCGCGGGTGACGGCGTGGCAGACATCAACGATTCGTCCAGGGATATTGATAGAATGGAATTACTGGAAACGATACAGACCCTTGGCGTGGGTTCAGCGAAATGCCGAAACGCCAATGTCCCCCGCTACGTTGAATTGCTTCGCTCCGTCTATTCGCATCTTCAGTGGAATGATCTCGAATTCCGTGGGTATCGATGCGCCATTGATTATCCTATTTACGGCACGCAGGTGGTTATGGCTTTCATTCCTCCACCGCCTCCTGAAGAACAGTAATATTGTTTCCCGCTATCTGAATAGAAGGACTTCCCCGATCTGCGAGAAGTCATCCCCGACCTTGAAATCACAGGGATAACTGAGAAATCATCTCATCCTTCTGATGAGCCATACTTGACAGAGCTATGACCGTTCAGTAATATTTGAATATTCACAAATTACTAAACATAAGGAGAAAATCATTAAAGGCCTGCAGATACTGTCCACTCCCGAAGAGTTACGGTTGTTAGGTAACGAGAACGCCTACGAGATACTCAACCTGTTGAGAGACAAGGAATATTCTGGTATAATGATAGCAAATATAGTTGGGATAAAAGCACCGCTTGCAACATACTATCTAAAAAAACTGCAGGAATATAACTTGGCTGAAGTTGTAAGAACGAAGAAAAATCGTGGTGCAACGGAGAAATTTTACAGAGCTACAGCAAGGAAATTCCTTATTTCCACAGATGTAGGTGAAACTGAAGAAAGCATCAGTCAAGGGCTGAGTAATTCCTACATTAACCATTTAATGCACAACCTGGTGGAATATGATTCTGAAAATATTGTTGATTTGATAGTAGATGATTATCTGAAAGTGTGCCCTGATGAAAGGGTGATGATAGTATATCATGAATACAATATGGAATTCGCGAAAAAGCTGATCATTAAAGCACGTCGGACGGGAGCAAAATATAGAACGTCTATCAGGACTAAGGAACTGTCTCAAGATCTATGGTCATCACTGCCTATAAAAAGAGTTAAAGGATATTATGATCAGATTTCCGAAGATATAGACTGGGCGGACATCTGGATAAACCTGGGTAGATACAGCAAACCTGAATTCTCAGGTATCCCGCAGCAGAGAATAGAGAGAATTGCAGCAATTCGAGACAGTGCAATGTCAAAACTCAGCCTGAATTCTGAAAAGCGCGGTCTGATGCTTTACATCCCGCCATTCGAGAAGGGTTTCTTTGAAGACAGGGATATAATAGAGCGAGTGCAAATGTACTTGAAGGCATTATCTCTTGATAAGAGCGATTTCAAAAAAGTAAAATCCATAAGTGAACTTATACTCGATAAACCTGACCTCAGGATTGAGAGCGGACAGCATAATGTGCTTCAGGTGAAATTCGATAAGGATTGCTATTTCATTGACGCCGGGCCTTACACTGAATCCTCAAGGATGAGCGGTTTCTATAGTCTGCCATCAGGAGAACTTGGAATGCTGCCGATCGAGGGCGGGATTAACGGCGACATTTATTGTGAGTATTGCGACCGGAGAATCGGTGAAATATCAGGGATCCGACTGAGAATCAAGGACAACATCGTTATCGACGTGAAAGCCGATAAAGGACTGGAGATACTGCAGTCGCTATTCGACAGTTTTGGCGTCGAGGGGAGAACTGTCAGCCAGGTATGTTTCGGAATGAATAGCGCGATAACTGATGTGCTGTTGCTTCCAGAAATGTCGAGTAAAAAATATGGCAGTATACATATAACATTCGGAAACAACGCTGTACTGGGTGGTACTATAAAAGAGCCGAATACATGGAGTTTAATCTCGATTTCACCCTGTGTTAAATCAGATACCGGATTGATTATGGCCGATGGGAAATTTGATATTCAGTAAAATGAGAAGAAAGCTCATGTCTGAATATTGTATTGATAAAAGGAGATTAACGTGAACAGTAACAGCACCTCAAAAACATTCATAGGAAGTTTCCGGGAAACTTCCTTGACACAGCTATCATTGCTGTTATAATCTGTGATGGAAGAAGTTGGACAGGCAATGATATTGAGATGGAAAGGAGATTCAGAATGAAAAGGAAAGCGTTAATTGCAGTGTCATCAGTTGTTCTTATCCTTACTGCCGGTTGCGTGCAGGATCCTCAGGTTACTGATGAAGAACATATCTATCAACTGCTGGCATCCAGCGAACTTGTGAAAATGGGAGCACTGGAAGGTCAGGGTGGGGAAATGGATGGAAAGGACAGTACAGGAGTAGACCTTCCCGAAATATGGTGGCGGAAAATTTCCGCTGAAGGTGCTTTCAAGGTTGTTATTAACGGAAATCCAGAGGCAGGTATCTGTACGGTTAGTGTTAATCATAACCTCTTAGCGAATTTCTACATCGATGTGGTTCATGACCTGGAAATAAACACCGGCATGAAAACGATAGAGGATCTGAGAGAAAGACGAATAATAGTAGAAAGAACCGGAAACCCTTCCTCCACTCCACATGGTGGATGGACTGTTCGGAGTGTAACACCTGCTGAATTCTCACTTTCTAACAGTAGTGAACAGGAAGTTTTCATAGAATCCATGAAACTCTATAGAGGAGAAGAATTGCTGCTTGATTGCACATCCCCCGATCAGTTCATTGATATTGAGGATCTTCCAGAATTGTCTGAAGGGGAGCTTGTCAAACTGGAAGTTACCGTTCTGCATACCAATCCACAGTATGAACCGCCATACTTCGTTTACGTTCACGGGCCCTGTCCTTCTTGGCCAAGACATCTGATGTATGACGACGGCAACTTCGGCGACGTAACGGCTGGAGACGGTATTTATACCTACGAATGGTATGTAGAGGATTCCTTCATCTATTTCCACAAGTGGAGAATAGCTGCAGACATTATTGACGCGGATACGATGGCGGATCAGATTGAAGAAGATTATGACTCCGGAGCATGGTGTATACCTGTCATAGAAGTATAAAGGAGGTCAGATATGTTCAGAATAATGACATTGTTATCAGGCTTCCTTCTTATCGCCGGTTCTTTTTCACCGGTTAACGCAGGTATCGATGTATGGACGAGCAGCGGCCCTTTATGGGGCAATTCGCTTATAGTCGAAGTCAACCCGGCGAATACTGATATAGTCTATGGTATAGGCGCTGATCGAGCATCAGGCCTTTTTATAAGTGAAGACGGCGCACAGTCGTGGAAGCTTTCTAACGAAGGGCTGGGTCTGTACACACCCAACCCTGTCAGCGGCAGTATGCAGCGTATGTCGGCGTACGCGATAGATCCTTTGAACCCGGACAACCACTATTGCGCAATGACAGATGATCACTTTTCTTCAGGCGATCTTGATGACTTTGTATTTCGCTCTGAAGACGGTGGAAATTCCTGGGCGCGGGTTCTCGAAACCTTCGGACCAATGGCTGTAAACTATAACTGCATCGCTGCATACGATGGCCATGTATACGTTGGCGGCAAGCATGATCTTGAAGAGTACAGTTATGTATACTATTCCGGTGACGGCGGTTCCACATGGGAAAGACGTTATGGATTCACAGTTGGTGAAATGAATGCCGTAGTGTCTCTGGCAGTTAATCCTGATAATCCCTATGAGGTATACTGTTCGAATGTTAATTGGGGTGGTTCCAATTCCGGATTATACAAGAGTACCGATGGCGGTATAAGTTTTAACTACATTGACTATTTTGGAAGACATTATCTGAGTTATGTAGGTGTGCATAAAACAGGAACCCAAAGATACATAACCGTAAGCAGGTATAACAACGGATTCTATATCAGCACAGATGATGGCCAGAACTGGCACAAAAGAGATAATGGGCTACCTGACAGTTTTACATTACAGGTCCCCAATGATGTAGCTTTCAGTCCCAATTCTCCCGGGACGATCTACGCCGCCGTATCGGAAGGTGTTATCTACAAAACGGATGACGAAGGGCTGAATTGGTATTCGTCAACCTTCGATATGGAATGTCCCTATACTGTAGGATTGGAATATTTCAACGGAGTTTCGGTCGCCTGTTTTGATGATAATGGAAATGATATCGTATACATCGCGTCAGATATCGGCCTGCATAAATCTGAAGACGCCGCGGCAAGCTGGAACCTTGCAGGTATACCATGTTCTACAATAAAGAACATCGAATTCCAGGGAAGCGATCCCTATTCAGGATATGCGGGAAGTTACAACGGTTTATTCAAATACGACGGCACGAACTGGGATGAAACAAGCTTCATGGCACAGATAGGGAATGTCATAAACAGTACAGCTATAAATCCGGATGATCCTCAGACCGTTCTGATTGGGAATCAAAACGGGTTTGGCTCTCCGCAGATTTGGAAGAGTACAGACGGTGGAGAAAACTGGGTAAAGATATTCGATCATTTCAGCCAAGGTATCATACTCGACCTCGTTTATAAACCGGATGACCCTTTGAAGGTATTCGCAGTTATTTCTATGTTTCCAAACAGTGGAGGGTTGCTTGTCTCGACAGATGGAGCTGATTCGTTCAACGAGGACAGTTATTTCGCTGATACTCCATTATTCGACATAGCCATCGCACCGAGCAATCCGGATTTGCTGTACGTTTGTAGTCACACCGGCGATTTCTGGGTGTCTGAAGATGGAGGAAGCTCCTGGATCGAAAAAGCAAACATCGGTTTTTCCGGTGAAATCGCTGTTGATCCTGATAACCCGTTGAGGGTTTATATTGGCGGCAATAGTGATTTTGAAGCATTACGCGTTTCGGATGACGGCGGAGACAACTGGTACGACGGTGGTTTCGGCGGGGGTGATATACGCGGTATTGAATTCGCCGATGATAAAGTTGTGATTGGATCTTACGGAGAAGGGGTTTTCTACGGCAATGTTGGCGATTCCTGGATATCTTTGAGTGAGGATCTGCTTAACCCGCTTGTGCAGGACATCTGGGCATATGACAATGGTGTCGATGTGACGGTTTATGCTGCCACCTATGGTGCGGCGGTGTTTCATATTGAGTTGAGCGAGTTGGGAATTTCCACCGAAGAGGAAGATCAGAACTCTACAAATCCGACAGGTTTTGCTTTGTACCAACCGCGGCCCAACCCGATAACAGCAAACGCAGCTATCGCTTTTTCGCTTCCTGAAACGGCAAGAGTAGATCTCAGCATCTACGATATTGCAGGACGTAAGGTAGTTACGCTTGTGGACGAGACGCTCACTGCCGGCGCGTATGAAAGAGTTGTATCGGGCCTGTCCGCAGGAGTGCATTTTTGCCGGTTACAGGCGGGTAGTTACGCTACAGTCAGAAAAATAATCGTAGTGCAGTAAAATCAGCCTACAGTTCGTGCCGCGCTTTCCCTGTAGCGCGGCACGAACCTGTTTATCCTGCTTCTTTGTTTCATTCATGAAAGCCTCTGGAGTCACAGTTTGGTACTGTTACATAGTGTTACAACAAGAACAAAGACCATTAATATATGAGTTGTATAAACACACAGATGTAACAGTGCATGAACGACAAAAACCGGGAGGTTTCGAATGCTTTTACTTATATGTACAATTGCCTTATTTCCGCAGGACCTGGTTAACAGGATCTG
>JAIORS010000104.1 GCA_021108005.1 Candidatus Aegiribacteria sp. | reverse complement strand
CTGTTGGTCTTGATATCGGCAGCCATTCAATCAAAGTAGTCCAATTGGCAGGATCCAGCAAAGCTCTGACCCTCTTGAGTTATGCTATACAGGAGTTATCTCCTGGCACGATTGTCGATGGAGAAGTTGTCAACCGTGAGCATCTGATTGATACGGTTCATGATGTAGTCCGACAGGCGGGTATAAAATCAAGTAACAAGAACATCCATAGTGCTGTGTCAGGAAGAAGTGTAATTGTTCGAAGAATCCCAATGGAGAAAATGTCGGAGCAGGATGCCCGTCAGGCTATTCAGTGGGAAGCCGAACAGCACATTCCATTCAGGATAGATGAGGTCAGTCTTGATTTTAAGATCATTAACCCTGAGATATCTCCGGGACAGATGGAAGTTCTTCTTGTAGCTGCAAAGAAGGAAGTTGTCGACCTTCACAGGGGAATTCTGCAAGGTGCAGGTCTTAAACCAGCTACAGTAGAGCTTGAGCAGTTCTCGCTACAGAGGGCTTATCAGCATGCGTACAGGCCCAGCGGAGATGAATGCGTAACAATACTTAACATTGGCGCTGAAGTAACGAACATGATAGTTATCAGAAATGGCCTTCCAAGTTTCAACCGGGATCTTTCGATTGGAGGTTCAAGGTTCGTGGAAGCTCTTCAGAGGTCTCTTGGGCTTGAGTATGAGGTTGCTCTTGGGGTACTTAAGGGCAATGTTCCGGATGGGATATCATCCGATGAAGTCCATACGGCTATAGGAAGGGTTATAGAAGAACTATCAACGAGTATAAGAAGGTCATTCATAACTTATCAGGCATCGGGTGAAAATTCGCGAATTGACAAGATGTACATAAGCGGAGGTTGCTCACTTATGCCTGGGTTGGCAACAATACTCAGCGAACAGCATGGACTTCCGGTTGAGCACTTTCAACCCTTCAGAAACATAACAATACCTGAAGATGTCATTAGTGACAGTGAACTCGATTCTGTCGGCGCTATACTTGCAGTATCTACGGGTCTTGCGCTGAGGGGATTTGAACCATGCATGGTTGACATCAACATTCTTGAAGAACCCGAGGGCAAAAAGAGAAAACCTTCAGGTGCTACATCAGCCACGGAAGTCAACTCAACCCTGCTTACCATTATCTGCATACTGCCATTTATAGGTCTTATTGCCGCCGGAGTAATCTCCTATATGGACTATCAGGATCTCAAGGAACGGGAAGTGACAGTTAATAATGAGATCGAGCAGGTCCAGGAACAGATTTCGCTGCTGGGCATTCAACTGGATCAGCAGGCCGAGGCTGAAAGGTTGAGTGCGTCCGTTGACAGAAAGCGTCAACAGATACTGGGTCTTTCGCTGAATCAGAAATACTCAGTTTACATTATTGAGTATCTCTGCAGAGCGATTTATCCCGATGAAGTCATTCCCGGAACCCAGACTGAGAAAGGTATCTACCTTACCAGTCTTGCCCTTGGTTTAACGGAAGTCCGAATTTCGGGAGTTGCTAAAACATGGGGTGATATAATCGAATTTCAACGTGATGTAGTTGAGATCATGCCGGATGGCAGAACTTCGCTATTCACTCTTGACGATTACGGACAGACTTATACACTTGCTTCAGAGGCAAGCAGAACCGGAAGCAGACGATACAATTTTGATATGATAATTGGAGTAAATTCCTCTGCATTGGCATCCCTGGTGGGAGAATTTGCAGGTGATACAAGCGCGTTAATGGAAGCTTTTGAAGAATCCTCAAATACGGAGGATCATCCTGATAACACAGGGGAGGAATCATGAAAATATTCGCAATTTCAGTTTTAGGTCTGCTGGTTGTACTGGCAATTGCAGGATGTAACCCGGTGGGAATGGATGATACCAGGGTTTACGTTAGAGGATTGATCTTTGCCGACACATCCCATACAACCTTTGCTGAAGGTATTGGCGTTATGACATTTGGTACACCTGAATCGTACGTAACAAACACGGGAGCCGACGGAAGGTTCTGGTTCGAGATACAGATGTATCCTGACACTTCATGCAGCATTACCGGAGCAGTTAAATTCGGTGTTACGGCGTATTCTGGATTAAATCAGTATAACTACGGTGGCGGCGTAGGATCATCTCAAGACTCGATCTTCACCGTTTTCGGTGGAGATACGCTTAATCTATACGATATTGATCTGAGTATGTTTACAGAGGGTAAACTCGGCGGGTCTAACTGATGGGATACTTAATTATATATGAACAGTTAATATACGAGGGGGTTACGGTATGAATGCCTATCTCAGAGACCCCAGGTCCTATATTCTAATAGTCGGTGTTCTTCTTGTAGCGGCTCTGCTATATCTATATCCCAGGGAGTTCTCTTCCGAAATAACTGAGAAAATTGAGAGGGCCGAACAGAATTTGAATATGAAAAGAGCCGAACTCAGTTCACTCCAGTCGGGAACCGCATCGGATATGGCAATAACCGAACAGGAGATCAACCGCCTTAATCAACAGCTTGCTGAACTCGATAGATATCTTCCCAGAAGCTACGACCAGGATGAAGTACTGGATATGCTGACGGAGAATGCGGAGAACAGCGGTTTGCAGATTAATACTCTCACTCCTCTTCCGCCAAGTACGCAGGGGGATTATCTTGTGTACGGATGGCAGGTTCAGCTCTCTGGACGATTTCATAGACTTGGTGTTTTTCTTGATCAGTTGACTCAGCAGATGATGATAACTTCGGTTTCAGATCTGACTGTAATACAGAAGAAGGCTTCAGACGGAAGCTACGATAACATGGAGGCGAATTTCACAGTTTCAGCCTTCGTCCAGCCGTAGGGAAGGGAGCAGAAGATATGAGAGTATCAAGATTGACTTACACAGCCCTTCTTGCAGCAGCTGCGGTTTTCCTGATGTTCGGCTGTGGCGAAAACGGAGATGAAGATACTTCAATGGTTGATCATTCAGGTTCATCCATAACGGTTGTATCGAATTCCGATATTCACGGTTGGATTGAAATGGCCCTGTCTCAGTCCTCACCTGTAATGGCTGAGGCTGGAGAAAACTCAGCATGGCTGCTTTTCGAGGGGGGAAGCCTTCTCAAGTTCAACAGAACAGACGGAAGGTGGAATGCCTATCACCTTGAAGACATCAGCAATGTTCTTGATTTCGATCTGAATGGAGAGACACCTTCATTAGTAACGGAAACCGAATACATTGTCTTCAACGAAAGAAACTGCGAAGCGGTTTACGAATCACTTCCGGACGGTTTCTCTCCGATGGAGCTTGCATCCAGTAATAGTGATGTTGCCATTCTGGGATCGAACGGAGATCTGGCTATCAGGAAGGAAGGCGATTTTACGGTTTATTCCAGTTCTGAAGAGTTGAATCCACGGGGCGACCTACAGCGGATAGGACCGGACTGGATATTCAGCATTGAAGGCGGTGGAATTGCGCTTTTTGATCCATCGGTTGCTCTCTGGCAGTTCGAGGAATCGCCCGAAGGAGATATTCTTGCTTCGTCGGACAATATCCTGTTCATGGGGGTAAACGATACTATTTACGTGAGAACTTCACAGGGCGAATGGAACTATCACTCAGATGGCCGGCTGTACGATGGAGGCCTTGTATTGGCGGAGAACGGGATATCAACGATCATGTCACCGGGTGATGTGATAGCTGAAGCTCCTTCGTTTGAGCCATCAAGGTTGTTTGCAATGGAAGGTTTCCAGGAACCTGTCTGGGCATTCGATGACCTCGGAATTACAGTATATTCCGGCCTTGGTGAAGTTGAAACCAGCCTTCCATATTATGAAACCCAGCGGGTATCCTGCACTATGGCAGGACAGAGCGCCAGCGGGATGCAGGGATCGACAGATTCTGTGGATGACATAATTCAAGCTGGTGGAGGAACATTCAGGATATATGAATCGGTTTCCATCAGGCCTGACCCGTTCACGGAATTTTCAAATGAGGAAAGAGATGCCAGAAGGAATCTTAATGAAATCTCTATCGAGGAATTCAGGCTGGTTGGAATAGCACTTGATCCCGTTGGCGGTGATCTGGCTATGGTTGAAGATGGGCTTGGTGTTCCGTACATACTCTACGAAGAAACTGTTCTCGCTAATAATTCCCATGTTGCTGAGATTACCAGTAGTGAAGTTATTGTAATTCAGGATGTAATAGTTGATTATAGCGCGAGAGGTGGAGGGGAGACCACAATCCCAACCATTTACTCTCTGCGTCTTCATGAAGAAGGTGGTTTGTAATGCGTCTGTTAACTGTATGTAGTCTCCTATTGCTGCTGGCATTGCCGGCGGCAGCGTACAGGGTTACCGATATCTCGGTAGTACCCAGCGGCGACGTAACCCTGGTTACAATAACCGCCGATGATGCGATTTCGTACGAGAGATTCTTATTGACCGATCCGATGAGGATCGTTCTGGATATTGGCGATGCTGTGCATTCGCTCCCCTCTATGGACTATTCCATAAACAGGGGAGGTGTTCTCTCTATCAGAACGAGCCAGTACAAAGCTCCACCTGAAGGTATTGTAAGATTGATCATCGACGTTAACGGCGAACTTCTCAACTACAGTGCTTCACTCGATGGGAGACAACTCATTCTCGAGATGCAGACAGACCCCACCGGCATACCTTTTGCCGCATGGTCAGCAACCTCAGAATACGTTGTGCCGGTAATTACGGGCGGAGATGTGGCGCCGTTATCCTCTCCGGCACACTCAACACTTTCGGGACAGTCTATCATGACCTCTTCACGGGGTATCCGTATAAGTGAAGGACATCGCGAAGTAGATGACGGGTTCCCTGTGGAATGGTCAGGAGTAGGCGGACGAAGCATAACAATCGATGTGGTGGACGCAAGTCTGAGGACAGTTTTACGTGCGATTTCAGATGTCAGTGGATTGAACATAATGCTTCCGGAAGACTATACTGCGTCTGTTACTGCAAGGCTGCATAACGTTGGCTGGAGAGATGCTCTGACCGCAATTCTTAATTCACAGGGCCTTGTAGCCAGCATGCAGGGTAACGTATTGAGGGTAATGCCCAGAGAAAGTTTCTATACGGAGATAAACCAGATGGCTTCTACCCGTCATGAAAGAGAGAATCTCCAGGACCTCCAGACAGAAATATTCGTAATAAGGTATGCCACAGCGGAAAGTGTGAACAGCGCTCTCGCCACCGCTCTTTCCGAAAGAGGCCAGATTTCTGTTGATAACAGAACAAACTCCGTAATTATCACGGATATACCGTACAAACTAGAGGAAGTAGGCAGACTTCTTCCGGTACTTGACAGCCCTACCGCGCAGGTCATGATAGAGGCAAAACTGGTCGAGATAGATGCCAGCTATGCGAATGAAATGGGTATTGACTGGTCTCTCGGGAACCTTGCAAGGTCAAATAATCTCGCTCGAGGCAGTGCAAGTTCCAACGGTCTTGCAGTTGGTGACCCGACTGGTTCGATCTCTTTCGGTACGATTACGAGCATGTTCGATGTGAACGCGACTCTTTCGATGCTGGAATCACAGAATCACGCGCATATCCTGTCGGAACCGAGAATAGCGATTATCGACAATATGACCGGTACAGTTATGTCCGGTAAGGAAATACCGCTAACTCTGAAGGACCAGAGTAATAACGTTTATATATCGATGTACAGTATTGGAGTTGAACTCACGGTTACGCCACATATCAACGCTGACAATAATGTAACTCTTGAGCTCAATCCTGTTGTAAGCGAACTCTCAGGAGAAGCTACATCTGCGCAGCAGCCAATAATCCTGACTCAAAGCGCAAATACAACGCTTATGATAGACGACGGCTCCACAGCTGTTATCGGCGGAATAATGAGAAGCAAACGTACAACTGTCAGAAGGGCAATCCCGATACTTGGTCATATACCCTTACTCGGCAATCTGCTTTTCTCGTATAACTCCGAACGTGAGGACAGTACGGAACTTGTAATATTCGTTACACCGCACATTATCAGGCCTTACTAAAACGAGGTCAGTGTGATCAGACTGGGGCGGGGAAAGTGGAAAGGTCACATTCTCCGCCCTTCTTCCAAACTGTGCAGGCCAACTTCATCATTGGTTCGTGGCGCTTTTCTGGATATAGCTGGAAGGGATCTCATAGATTCCGCTGTTGTATGGGATCTCTGTGCCGGCAGCGGGGCTGTGGGACTTGAAGCCCTGAGCTGGGGAGCTTCGCATTGTGTATTTATCGACAGGAATCCCCGTTCAGCATCGTTCATCCGTGGTTTCCTCAGTGAGCACGATTCCGATGATGAAGCTACTATCATCACTGGAGATTTTAAGAATTATATTAACAGAATGGATTCCGTGCCTGATGTTGTTTTCATCGATCCTCCATATGAATACAACAGGTTGTACGAATGGATAAGTTCCCTGGATTGGAACAGTATCCTGTCATCGCATGGAACTGTTTTCGTTGAATGCGGACCTGAAACAGCTATGCGGAAAAACTGGAACAGAAGGAAGTACGGAGACAGTTACCTGAACTGGAAAAGAATGAAGGATGTACGATGAAAATAGTCTATCCTGGCACATTTGATCCTTTAACTCTCGGACATATTGATATAATCAGAAGGGCAGGAAGGATATTCAGTGACATTGAAATTGCCGTTGTGACCCGTTCTTCAAAATCACTCTGTTTCCCTGTTGAAGATAGGGTAAGGCTTATCAGGGAATCCCTTGATGAGACCGGGATGAAAAGTATAAAGGTAACCGCATTCGATTCACTGCTGATTGAATATATGAAGACAATGGATTATCACACTTTCATAAGAGGTCTTCGAGCCAATTCAGATTTTGAATACGAGTTTCAGATGCAGCTGATGAATCGAAGACTGGCACCTGAGATAACGGGGCTTTATCTTATGCCTTCGGAAGATATGATGTATTTATCTTCTACACTTGTAAAAGAGATTGCGAAATATGGAGGAGACCTTTCAACAATGGTTACAACCTGCGTAGAAAGAGCTTTATTGGACTATTTTGGACACCGATCTGATACAACGAATGGATGACTTATGAATTACTCAAGAACCATAATGTCACTATCGCCTTCAGCTACACTTCAATTGAGCGCGAAGGCAAAGGAATTGAAGAAATCGGGAAGGGATATAGTATCACTTTCCGCAGGACAACCTGATTTTCCAACGCCTGCGCCAATCGCATGGGCCGGTATTAACGCAATACGGGAAGGAAAAACCGGGTACACTGCAAGCACCGGAATCCCTGAACTGAAAGAAGCTGTAGCGAGGAGCTATTCAGCAAGAAGGAACATTGAATGGAAATCTGAGAATGTGGTTGTAAGCAATGGCGCGAAGCATGGCCTGGCGAATCTCATCAGATCCGCAATTAATCCTGGAGACAGAGTATTACTGCCAAGGCCGTACTGGGTCAGTTATCCTGAGATGGTCAAGGCTTCAGGAGGGATACCCGTATATCCGAAAGAGAATATCAATCCTGAAGAAATACTTAAAGCTTCGGACCAGGGCGCAGTAGGTATTCTGATCAACTACCCTTCGAACCCTTCCGGTTACGTTCCATCCGAAGATGAAATTAAAAGCATAGCCGATGCAATAGTTGAGACCGATATGTGGGTTATCTCGGATGATATTTACGAGGATCTTGTTTACATCGAAGGTGGAACTCCCCATATACTTGATTACAGACCGGAACTAAAGAAGAGGACCGCTGTTGTATCGGGTGTATCGAAAACCTACGCAATGACGGGATGGCGCATCGGGTACTCGCTTACAAATGTTGAATGGGCAAAAATCTCCGGTGTACTTCAGGCTCATTCCACATCAAACCCATGTTCCATTTCCCAGTGGGCTGCACTGGCAGCGCTTGAAGGCAAAGCCGAGAGTGAAAGAAAAGAAATGCACAGATGCTTCCTGAGAAGAAGGGATCTGATGTGTTCTTTACTTTCGGTCGAAGATGACTTACAATTTGAGAGACCGGAAGGGGCGTTTTACGTGTTTCCCCGATTGACTGTATGTACTGAGATTGATACTGAGAGTTTTTGTAATGAACTTCTGGACAATGAAGGTCTGGCTGTCATACCGGGTTCTGCGTTTGGAGCGGAAGGATATATCAGATTATCCTTTGCGGCATCCGATGATGATATTCGGGAAGGTGTGAAAAGATTGAGAAGATTTCTGCACAGGAGGTATAACACATGATAGTGACCTGTCCCAGTTGTAACTGTAAATACAATATTCCCGAAAAAAAGATCGGAGACTCGCCGAAACGTTTTCGATGCAGAAAATGTTCAGAGATCTTTATTATCAATCCTCCAAAAAGTGGAATGGTAGGAACAGCAGAGGTACCTCTCGAGGATGATACTCCGGAACAGAGAGCTGCAAGATTTGCGAGAGTTCTTGCAAGCGATATACTTATTTATAACCAGGATCTGATAGATGAAGCCCGAGAAGACGGAAACCTGCCCGAGGTTATGAATCAGGAGATTCAGAAATCCTGGGATTTATGGAAAAGCAGATTTCCAGAGCAAAGTGAAAGTAATCCTGATATCTTCAGCGATGCGCTGAATCAGTACCTTGCCGATGGAGAAAAGGTTTTCAGAAGCCAGGACTACTCCTGACCCGGTTAACCTTCACTGATTCTATCACGAACCATTCTGAATACTATATGGCAGAGTATCAGATGGATATCTTCGATCTGCTGCATATCATCACTGGGGACTACTATTGAGTTCTTAGCGATATTTACAGCTTCTCCACCATTGAAACCCGAAAACAGTACAGATATCGCGCCTGCTTTATTGGCTACTCTGAAAGCGTTTATGACATTAGGGCTCATTCCGCTTCCGGAAAGGCCGATAACTACATCTTTTTTTTCAACAAGATTTTTGAGCTGTTCGCCGAATGTATTAGTGTAATCGGTATCGTTCGCCCATGCGGTTATAAGAGGAATATTTACTGACAGACTGATAGCTTTCAATCTTGGTTTTCCCGGAGTTACGGTACCCTTCGCGAGATCACAGACAAAATGACTTGAAGTGGCCGATCCTCCACCGTTACCGAAAACAAAGATCTTTCTGCCATTCTCGTAAGCCTTAAGTATGATTCCGACCAGCTCTTCAATATTCTCCGATGGGATCTTCAAAGCGAGAGCACTTACCTGGTTAAGATATGTGCGTATTTCTTTCAGCATGCTTTCTCCAATCAGAACACTTTCAGATATTTATCATCAGCTATGGTGCCTTCAGGTATTTCTGTTTCTGGCATTACAAGCGAATTCTTCAATGCGCAGTTCCAGCCGATGGTCGAGCCGGAAAGTATAACACAATTCTCAAGAGTGCAACCTTTTGAGATCAGAGAGCCCTCTTCAATCCATATTGTACCTTTGAGTTCGATATCATCGTAGGTCTGGCTGTTTTCGATTAATTTGCCATTCCGGATATTACCATTGTTCGCATACGGTGTTAGTCTACCGGATAGAACATCATGACAGGCAATAAGATAGCTATTTCCAGTCCCGATATCTCTTGTGTACCCTCCCGGAGAATCAGCGGCAAGGATTCTTCCTTCCTTAAGGAGAAGGGCAAATACATCATTTCCGAAATCGGAAAAATCTCCTTCGCGCAGATGCTCAACTGCTGATCTTCTGCAGACGTATAAACCTGAATTAGCAAGATTTGACTTAGCAACCTCGTTGGGAGGTTTTTCACGGAAATTCAATACCTTTCCGTCGGGTTCTGTCAGGACTATACCCTTGCTGGAGGGTTCTCCTGTAGGAGCGAGGGCAATTGTAACTTCGGAATCCAACCGTGAATGAAGCTTTAAAAGCGGTGCTACTGGTTGTCTTGTAAGATTGTCTCCGTAGACAACAAGAAATTCTTCCCCAAGGAGTGGAAGGGCTTTCCGGACCGCTCCGGCTGTACCAAGTGGTTTATCTTCCCTCTGGAACAGGATTCTCAGAGGGAGATCAGTGTTTTTCAGGTAATCCTCAAGCATATCCGCCTTCCAGGAGCCGTTTACAACAGCTGTATCGATTCCCTCTGAAGCCAGGTGAAGAAGTATGTCATGGATAAGAGTAAAACCTGCTATCCTCACAAGAGGTTTTGGAACAATATCCGTCAGAGGCTGCAGTCTTGTGCCGTAGCCAGCGCATAAAACCATTGCCTTCATTGCGTTGAATTCTCACTGTCAGATACGGCGTATCTGATAATGCCGCTTCCAAGACGCACTAATCTTGCTGCTTCATAAAGAAAACACTGCAGACCAAGCCGGAAATAGACAAAACGGAAAAATCCCTTTAAAGGATTGCGCAAACTGATTGCAGGTGGATTGACCAGTCTCCTGATAGAACCGTAATTCCCCGACTGTCTTGCAAGGATTCTGAACCCTCCCTTTCTCAGAACAGCCTCAAGGGTCCGGGGCTGGAAGAAGTAGAGATGGGCAGGTACCGAATCCGGTTCGATAGTACCGGGTTTCATTCCCCTGAGAAGAGCTTCAGCGATCTCCTCCCAGTGATAAAGCTCCCATGGACACTGCACAACCAGAATACCTTCGGGGGCAAGCAGTTTTTTTATCCGGTTGAGCACATCAAAGGGTCTGTGAAGATGTTCAAGGACATCAAGCAAAAGAATTATATCGTAGGAGTGCTCTTCGAGGTAAGGGGATTCAACACTCCCTGTATGCACATTCAGATTCAGTTCATTCCGGGCGAATGCTGAAGAAAGAGGACTTATTTCAACGCCTGTCACTTCCCATTCTCTTTCGCGGAGATAATCAAGGAGAAATCCATATGCGCAGCCGATCTCAAGGAGCCGCTTTCCCCTGGCATGATGAAGAAGATCTTTGTGACGTTTGTTGAAGATCTTCATGAACGTGTCATGATATTTTTCAAATGTTCCAATGTAACCCTTGTATCCGACATCTCCATCTTCGTAATAGGATTTGCTGTATATATCGGTAAGAGCCTTTTCAGCTGGTCTCTCTGAAAGATATACGAGACCGCATTCTCTGCAGCGAACAACCGGCCATGAATTCTGTACGCTGAGAAGTTTTTTTGAACTGGATCCGCAGAGGATACATTCTGTCTTTTCTCTTGGTAAACTGCTCCAGTCCATCGCCCTTCCCCTTGATCCGTCAACTCCCGGGAGTACGAACGGCTGTAAAACGTGAAGAATATCAGATGTGTTCAATAGATAGAACTTCATATATGGTAAAATAACAATGACCTGCAATGTCAGGGGTTGACAATTGTCAACCCCTTGACAGATTAGGCTACTACATATCGATTTGAATTGTAACAGGAACCTTCTATCTTTTTCTGAATTATAACATGTGAGACTGTATATTGCACGTGAAAGGCGGCTGTTTTGGCAACAAAGCGTACAGAAGGAAGATCACTGGAACTGTACCTTAGAGAAATAGGTAGTAAAGAAACACTTTCCTCAGCGGAGGAGGCTTCCCTTGCCCAACGCATCCGTTCGGGAGAACAGGAAGCCCTCAACGAACTTACAGAAGCTAATCTCAGGTTCGTAGTCAGTATCGCAAAGCAGTACGCGAACCAGGGAGTTGCCCTGGAAGACCTTATCAACGAGGGGAATGTTGGACTGATAAGGGCCGCGAAGGGATTCGATGAAAGCAAGGGATGCCGCTTTATAACCTATGCGGTCTGGTGGATAAGACAGGCTATTCTTCAGGCTCTTGCGGAGCAGTCAAGAATAGTTCGTCTTCCGTTGAATCGTGTTGGAGAATTATACAAAATGGGCCGTGCAGCAAGAGAACTCGGACATTCTCTCGGCAGGAATCCTTCAACGAATGAGATTGCCGATGAACTTGACGTATCCAGGGGTGATGTTGAAGGAATGATGTCGATACACAGTACGCACCTTTCCCTTGACAGCCCTGTTTACGAAGGTAGTGACAAGACTTTCCAGGAGATGATCTCCGACGACGATGATATTCCGCCCGATGAAGCAGTAGTCCAGACTGCCATGAAGAGAAGCGTTTCGGGAATGCTGGACATTCTTGATCAGCGCGAAAGAACGATAATCCAGCTGTTCTTCGGGATAAACACTGATAGAAGACATACACTTGCGGAGATAGGAAGAACGATGGGCATAAGCCGTGAGAGAGTACGGCAACTGAAGAACAGGGCTATTTCCAAACTTAACGACAAAACCGACAGTAAAAACCTGCTCCTTTACCTGAAATAGAGAAGCGGGATTCTATTATGCCAATAGGCACCATTCACTGGATACCCCAGAGATCCAGTAAGGTCGGTAAGAAATTCGTACTCACTGCAGGCCGGTTAAGGATGCTGATCCTTTTTTCAGCGCTTCTTCTAACCGGTATTTCGGCTCTGTTTTTTCAATTAGGCCGTATGAACACCGTAAACCGGTCATGCGATACAAGGCATGATGAAATCACACTTGTTCGCGGGGAATTGTACCAGCTTTCGGAACGTGTAATGAACCTGCGGTCACGGTTTGAAGAAATCGTAACCAGGGAGGAACAGGTTCTTGTCGCAGGTGCCGGGCTTAACCTTGATTTTTCTGTACTTCTTCCAAAGAATGTTCCTGTGAACGAACCACCGGGTGATAACATGTTCAGGTATATAGATGATATGGAAATGGAAATAATGCTCATGGAGAGATTGGCCGATGCTGAACTGATGGCCTACGATTCCCTTGCCGGATATTTAATGGAAAAGGAAAGCGAACTGGCGCACATTCCATCCATCTGGCCTGTAGATGGCATTTTTGTAAGCGATTTTGGGCCTCGGATAGATCCATTTACGGGAGCTGTACGAATACATAAAGGAATTGATCTTGCATGCGTTGCAGGAACACCGATATATGCCCCTGCGGACGGTAGAGTTGTTTTTGCCGGCTGGACCGGTGGATGGGGTCTGAACATCGTCATCAGGCATTCGGAAAGGGTTTCTACCAGATACGCTCATTGTTCGGCAGCGTGTACTGTTGTTGGTCAGGAAGTTGACAGGGGAGATCTGATAGCGAGAGTGGGATCAACGGGCAGATCGGTTGCCCCGCATGTTCATTACGAAGTTCTGATTGATGGAGTTCAGGTTGATCCGGAGGATTACATCATCCGGGAGGGATCAGATTCAGCAATCTTTTAACCGGATTTCATCACAAATACTTCGGTATAGTGAAACTGATTAGGAAAAACATTCATGAGTGGCATCAGTCTTGTAAGTGCTTGCCTGTGCGGTATAACCTGCAGATACGATGGTAGATCAAAACCTGTTGACAGGTTCGTCAGGATGCTTCATTCCGGGGAATGTGTACCCTTCTGTCCGGAAAAACTCGGTGGCCTGACTACACCGAGAGAACCGGCAATTTTATCCGGTGGTGATGGCTTTGCGGTTCTTGATGGAACAGGATCGGTAATTCTCAGGGACGCTAAGGGAGACGTTACGGATGAATTCGTTAAAGGCGCTGATCTTTCGGTCAGGTACGCCTCAGTATTGAATCCTGAGATAATCTATCTCAAAGAGAAAAGCCCCTCCTGTGGAATAAGCTGCGGAGACAACATGCCAGGAGTCGCGGCAGCAGCTCTGATTAGGTCCGGTTTCAAGGTGGAGGCGGTGGATTGAATCCGGAAGTACTTCTCTGGGAGCAGTACGGTCCTCTCTTTTCATTCGAGGAGAGAAAAATATATCCTCCGGATACAATGGAAATCCAATTCTACCAGAACTTTCGAAAGAAACACCCCGGGAAATGTATGGAACTCGGAGCCGGTGACGGCAGGTTGACGGAATATCTTGATGACGGCTCACAGGTCATTGCTCTTGAACCTTCCGAATCGATGATGAATTCATGGCCTCCGGGTTTGCAGCACCGTACATCTCGCATAAGGGCCATCGCACAGAACATCCCTTTGAAGAACTCTACGTTGGATCTGGTTCTATTTCCATACAATGGTATCCATTGCATTCTGAAGCGAGATGAAAGGAAGCTGGCTCTACGGGAGATAAGCTCAGTATTGAAATCCGGGGGGAGATTTCTTGCCGAAGCCTGTCCAAGGTTCCACATTCGCGAGCGGGAAAGTAGAAAAGAGAGATACGATTTCAATGAGAACGGTACTTCGCAGAGACTTGTCGAATCGGTAAGCCATGATCTGGAAAGGGGCCTGATAGTATTCGACATGGAATACTCAGGTACTGCCGTAGCTGATGAAAGGATAGACATCAGACTTGAACTGGCTCTCATATCAACTGGAGAGCTGCTTTTTGATATCAGGAACGAGGGACTGAAAATTATTACTATCTGGGGTGATTATGACCTTTCTCCCTGGGATGCGGATTGTTCACCAAGGCTTCTTGTACTGGCCGAGAGGGACGAAAAATAACTTCAGTGATTAACATGCTGCTTATCGGTTGGATTTAATGCGGGGTTTTCTCCGACTTAACTTGTATGTATCTTTGCCGGGTTGATAGTTCGTAGTAAATGCAAATTGAAGGGAGTAACGGATGAAGAGAACTGTAGTAACAATGCCCGGAGACGGTATTGGAGGTGCAGTGCTTGATGAAACTCTTAGAGTTCTTGAAGCTGTCGGATTCGAGGCTGATTACGTTCATGCAGATATCGGATGGGAATTCTGGAAAAAGGAAGGGAATCCCCTCCCTGACAGAACAATAGATCTGCTTGAAAAACATAAAATTGCCCTTTTTGGAGCCATTACCTCAAAACCCAAGGACAAAGCCCTGGATGCTCTTGATCCTTCTCTCAGGGACAAAGGGCTTGTCTATTACAGCCCGATAGTCGCCATGCGGCAGCATTTCGATCTCGATATTTGCATAAGACCCTGCAAAGCCTTCAAAGGCAACCCATTGAACTTCATCCGAAAAGGGCCGGGGAACACGATAGAGGAGCCACCGGTTGACGTAGTGATTTTCAGGCAGAATACGGAAGGGCTTTACGGTGGAGTGGAGTGGACCAACCCCCCGGACAACGTGTACGATGCCCTTATGAGCCATCCTAAATTCAAGAAGAACTTCGCCGATGTTCCAAGGGAAGATCTTGCTGTATCAACCCGGATCTTCTCAAGAAACGCCTGCAGAAGGATTCTTACAGCTGCGTTTGAACACGCGGACAAATTTGGTTACAAGAGCGTTACCATATGTGAGAAACCCAACGTTATCCGCGAAACAAGCGGTATGATGAGGGAAGAGGGAAAAAAAATCTCGGAGAAGTATCCTCATATAGATCTCTGGGAGACGAACATCGATGCTCAGATGATGTGGCTTACAAAGAATCCCGAGAACTATGGAGTACTCGTTTCCGGCAACATGTTCGGTGATATCGTATCCGACGGATTCGCCGGGCTTGTAGGAGGCCTCGGATTTGCCTGCAGTGCCAATATCGGCGAGGAAGTAGCGGTCTTCGAGCCTACACATGGTTCAGCTCCCAAATATGCGGACTACAAGGTTTCAATTGTGAATCCCATGGCAATGATACTTTCCTCCTGCATGATGCTTGATCACATTGGTGAGACGGAAAAGGCCGTAAAGATCAGGAAAGCTGTTGAAACAGTGATAGCCGAAGGAAGAGTACGCAGTTATGATATGCTGAAACTGAGAGGATCTCCGGATGTTCTTGAGAACGGTGCAGCAAGCACAGCTGAAATGACGGATGCTATAATCAGTGCGATAAACTAACCGGATTTCTTACAGTTCGAACCTTGGCTCCGGGAACTGCGGGTTGAGTTTCGGTTATATAAGTAAGTCAATTGGCTGAACTCATACGGAAGGAAAAGCATTGAAGATATTTCTACCACTGCTGCTGGCTGTTCTTGCCGGCATCGCCGCGTCGAACGAACCCGGAGAAGCGTTCGAAAACCTGATGGATGCTTTCTACGAGGGTGATGCAGAAGGTGTTGAAGCCAGCCTTTCTTCGAATTCAATCGATATGATTAACATGATACTGATTATGGTTAAGATACAGCCGTATCAGGCCGCGACGGAGCTCTCACAGAAGTTCCAGATAGCACTGACCGGCGAAGAGATTGTGAACTGGACAGCAACTGATTTTATCGATGCGCTCATCAACGCGCCAGTTATTACTCAAGGGTTTCCTCCCAAAGAAGATATAGAGGTCTCCGGTTTTGATATACAGGGCGACACCAGCACAGTATTCCTGATAGTATCCAACTACCCGGAAGAAATTGAGATAGCTATGATACGCGAAGGGAATGACTGGAAACTTGGCGAAAGTATGGTCCAGTCGGAACTCTAATACTGACTGACTTGTTGTACAGGTAAGACGAGAAGGGCTATGCATGAAAGACAGAATTGAAGAGCTATTTAGAGAGCAGCTTGAAAAAATAGGAGATTCTGAACTCAGGCGGAAGACTGTTGAAATTTGGACTGCTGCGGCTATCGAGGGGGGATGGGAGCCGGACGATCTGGAGAAAATCCCGTTTACGCTTCTTACCGACACTCATGGGATCAACCTTGTTCAGCATACAATTGCTGTAACAGAAGGTGCGCTGGGCCTTGCCCGGGCGATGCAATCAAGTTCTCAGCTGCCATTTGAGATCGACCATGATATGCTGGTTGCAGGTGGTCTTCTTCACGATGTGGGAAAACTGATGGAAATTGAGCGTACTGAGAATGGATATGTAAAAAGCCTTCATGGTAAACACGCGAGACATCCAATTTCGGGGGCGATACTGGCTTCCAGGTTCGATATGCCAATGGCCATTATTAATATGATCGGGTGCCATGCGAAGGAGGGTGAGGGAAGACCCCAGAGGGTGGAGACTGTTCTTGTTCACCAGGCTGATTTCGCAACGTTCAACCCCATGGTTATGCTCCAAAAAGGCCTGCTGATTTAAGGGGACGTACCACACTTCTTCAACTTGTGCAACAAGAATGAATTGATTGGTATTAATAAATAACATATTATTGCATAACATTACATAATTGAGCAATAACAGCTTTTCCAATAGCATTATGCAAATTTGAATTTGTAACATATTAGACAATGACAATTTAATGTACAAAACGTTGTTTTGTAAGTGACCAGAAGTTACGTCCGACCCCAATGGAGGCTCAAAATGTTGAGAGTTATGATTATTCCGCTGCTGCTTCTTGCAGTAATTGCCAGTGCCGAAGTGTTGTACCGTGCCGAGGATTTCACAGAAACCGCTGAATTCCTTGGCATGGATGATGAAGGCATACTTGTTGAATTCACCCTTCCCGCTCTTACCGCTGAAAACGAAATCGTTGGAGATTTTGGCGAAGGGACTATTCTTAGAATTCCTCGGGGGGGAGAAGGCATGCCCGTTGGAAGCCCGGATCTGCCAGTTATCAGAAGAATGGTTCTTATTCCCAATACTGGTGATGTCAGTGTCGAGATCGTATCAGCAGAATCCTCACCCCTCGGAATCTTCAGCATTCCTCCATTCCAGGAATATCCCACCAGAAGCGGTGGACCGGCACCTTACAGGATAAACGAAGATGTTTATTCCAGCTCGGAATTCTACCCTTCACAGCCTGTTGTTATAGAACGGGTAAGCATCCTGAGAGATATCAGAATCGCATGGGTGCGTTTTTCACCTGTTCAGTACAATCCTGTTTCTGGAGAAACCATAATAAACACGAACGTGGCCATTCGCCTTACTACCGAGGGCGTTGGTGAAAACGAGATCCACAGACCTTTCTACGGATACACTCGAAGCTATTTGCCGATATATGAAGAAGTCCTGGGGTTCGAACCCATGGGTACCGATGTTATTGATGGATCTTACCTTGTCATAGGCTCCGAAGAAAGCATTGGTTACGCTCAGGATCTGATCGACTGGAAGAGGCAGAAGGGGCTGGATGTTCAGTACGGAGTGGTACCTGCCATCGGCAGTACAGCAACCGAGATTGACGCTTGGATTGAAAATGCTTACAGCAACTGGCCGAATCCTCCCGAATGGATTCTTATTGTCGGCGACGAAAATGTTGTCCCAACTCCATACGCAAACGGAACGGAAGCTGATAACCAGTACGGTGTTATCGGCAGCGGTGTTGATCCCAGCATCCACGTTGGAAGGATTTGCGGTGATACAGGTTCATTGCCGTACCAGTGCTGGAAGATCGAAAGCTACGAGAACGATCCCTTTGAACCTGCCACAAGCTGGTTCCAGCACGCCATAAGCATCGGTTCAACCGATTTTCAGGATCCCTGGATGTCATGGAGGTACCATGCAATATTCCAGAATCACGAAATGTCCACAACACTCTATTGTAACTCCAGTGCCTACGGTGGTATTCCTCCTACGATCTCGAATATATCCGCAGAGGTTAACAATGGGCTTTCTCTTCTCAGCTACATCGGCCACGGAAGTCATACTGCATGGGGAACGACAGGTTTCAGCAACAGCGATGTCGCGGCACTCTCAAACGGACGAAGGCTGCCCTGGGTAAGTTCTATTGCTTGTTCGAACTGCGAGTTCGACGATTCCAGCCCATGCTTCGGTGAAGCATGGATGAACGAAGGCAGCATTTCATCACCTAAGGGAGCCGTCGGTTTCATGGGAGCAACAAAAGGCAGCCCCGTTGGTCCAACCGATTCTTTGGCCTTGTACCAGTTCAGAGGTTACTTCGAAGAGGAAATGTATCACATGGGAGCAGCCTTCGATTACGGTAAAATAAAGGCCTACCAGTACACCGGGGATGCCAGTAACAGTAATATGCACATGATAATGGGTTGTCCGGAATTCGATATTTTCACCGATACTTCACCCATTGTACATCTTGCTGGAGATCATTTGGCAACTATCGCTGAAGGTACCTGGAGCGTGACGGTAACAGCAGACGGATCACCTGTTGAGGGTGCGCTCGTAGGAGTTGTACAGGATACGACACTTCTCCAGAGCGGCTATACGAATGCTTCCGGTCTGGTGTCCTTTGATATTCCCGCAATTCCAGGTATGGGGAATGCGACAATTACTTGCACCCGTCATAACCTGTATCCTTACGTTGCTTCAGTAGTAGTTACAACCGGGATTGCGGGTAGTAGCAGTGGTGTAATGAGCCTCGAGCTTTCCCACCCGGCACCTAACCCCTTCTCAAATTCCACTACTTTTACTTGCGCTATGCCTGTGACCGGAGACGCCTCTCTGGATATTTACGATCTGTCCGGAAGACTTGTGACCAACGTTGCCTCCGGTGAAATGCTTTCTGGAACCCACTCCATACAATGGATGGGAATCGATTCGAACGGTACACCGGTACCAGGTGGTGTTTACTTACTCAAGTTTTCCACCAATGGTAATACACTGACAAGATCCTGCGTGGTTATCAGATAGATATCTGAAAGAATAGGGGTACGCTTCGATGTGTACCCCTGTTTTCCGGGAACTTCCGTATGAGTTGACATATCCCACTTATAATCAGTAGATTTGAGCCTTATTGTAAATTGTGCTGAAGCGTGAAGATGGCTGTCCAAGAACAGTTCACCGGCGGGTGTCCGGTGTTATCGTCATGCCACGAAGAATTCGTGAGGCACAGAAAATATGGAGGTTGCTTAATGTCAAGATATCGCGGTCCGAAATTTCGCAAAATCAGATCCTTAGGACCCCTGCCGGGGCTGACCAGAAGGGATCCTGCCAATCCGAACCCCCCCGGAGAACATGGTGGCAGATGGCATAGAAGAAGAGCTTCAACATACAGACTTCAGCTCATAGAGAAACAGAAGATCAGATTCAACTACGGTCTGTCTGAAAAACAACTTCGGAAGTACTACAGGAAAGCTACTTCAATGAAAGGCGAAACAGGCCATAACCTTCTTCAGCAGATAGAGCGAAGGCTGGATAATGTTGTCGCAAGGTCAGGTTTTACAAAATCCATACCCGCTGCCCGTCAACTTGTAGGCCACGGCCATGTAATAGTTAACGGCAGGAAACTGGATATTCCATCATATTTAGTCAAAGTTGGCGATGTCGTTTCTCTGAAGGAGAAGAGCAAAAAGCTAAAAGTAATCGAGGAAAATATTACAGAAGGTTCCGGCATTGGAGTACCTGCATATCTTGATGTTGATCCCACTGCCAGAAAGATAATAATGAAGGTTCTACCCTCACGTGAGGACGTTCCTCTTGAAGTAGACGAAACTATGGTTGTTGAGTTCTACTCGAAATAAGTATTTTGGTGTGAAAAGAAAACCCGTGGATTGCAATGCTTTCCACGGGTTTTTCTGCTATTTGGAACTATTACCTTATCGTCTAATCCATATCTTCAAGGGTTACTGCCCATTCGTAACCGTTTTCGTCAACATTGATTTCCCAGAGGGTGTAAGTATCACCGTCTTCGTCTTCAACCTTCATGTCATAGGATCCGGGGTTTACCCAGATCGTGATCTCGCTTGAGTCTTCAAGGATGTCAGCTCCAAGCTGATCATCACCCCAGGGAGAATCAGAAGGGTCTACGTAAACGAAGTATATATCCCAACCACCAAGATTGTTGGTGATGGTGACCGGCGCGGTTCCTTCACCAGTTTCCAAAGAAACGGCATCCAACAATACCGCGTCTTCGATGGAATCCATATCGTCGAGTATTACATTCCATTCGTAGCCGACTTCATCTACTTCAACTTCCCAGAGGGTGTATGTGTCGCCGTCTTCGTCCTCAACCTTGATGTCATAGGTTCCGGGGTCTACCCAGACGATGATCTGATCATCAGGGTAGAGAACATCCATACCCATAAGGTCATCACCCCAGGGTTCGTCGGATGTATCGACGTATACCCAGAAAATGTCCCATCCCTCAAGACTGTTGGTGATGGTAATCGGTGCGGTTCCTTCGCCAGTTTCGAGAATCTGAGGTTCTGTGAATTCTTCTTCATCCCATCCGCTGTCAAGGTCGTCCAGAGTAACATTCCACTTGTAACCTTCAGGTCCTATCTCAATTTCCCAGAGTGTGTAAGTGTCGCCGTCTTCATCGGATACCATTATATCCCAGGTGCCCTTTTCTACTTCGACTGTGAAGGATTCTCCTGTACTAAGAATATCTTCTCTTCCGAGGAGGTCTTCGCTCCATGGTTCATCGGACGGGTCTACAAAAATAGAATGGATTTCCCATGCTTCAAGTCCATTTGTTATAGTAACTTCAACCGTTGCTACTTCTTCAATGTCATCTGCTGGAGCTGGAGTTGCTTCATCCGCCTGTTCTCCGCATGCAGCGAAAAGAGCTATAGTAAGAACGCTCAGAAGTAATGCCAGTTTCTTCATTTATTTCCCTTTCTTCTCTTTGTATTCCGGTTTTCCGAACCGGCACGGCATAATGTTTGCTTAATATTCAGAATTGTTCAATACAAGACAACTATCGAACATATGAACCCGTAAGGGCAGTATCAAGGTTGTTTCTAAATATCTCTGAAAGATCCAGCTTCCAGCAATTCCCCTCAAAAATCATTGGAAACTTATATGATTTACCTGATGTTAGAGTGATTTCCGCCCTATCTCCCTGAATAAAAATCATAGTTACATCTCCATTGAAGTCAATGCATTCTGTGTAAAGTACCGGAAGTAGATCAGTACCTGATTCGTATCCTTGCAGTCCCCTGGTGGAAAGATCATCAGCGAGTGAATCAAGAAAGAGTATTGTGGAGGAACTCATCGAAGATGCGGCGGATTCCCATTCGTTCCGATTGATGTATCCAGCAGACTCGTTGTACGCGTCAAGAATCTCCTGCTGTTTTGCTGACCAGGAGCATGACATCACGCTTAAAAGGATTACCGGAAGTACCCCGCGAACAACATAGCACATTTTTAGCATGATTTCCTTCCATTTGTATTATACCTAATATAGTCTGTCTATTTTCGTAGTCCTCGTCAATGATTCCTGATCAGGTGCTTTCATTTATTCAGTATCCTGTTATTATTCATAAACCAGCATTCATCGCTGAAGAAGAATGTTTGTGATGGATACCGATAAAAACAACGGAAGGTTTTCAAGTGTTATCGATGGCCCGAAACGATTCGCAGCTGGAGTTTCCCTGGATGGGAGAACTCGACTCGGTTACAGGAATACCTCCGAGAAAGGCTCTGGATAGCAGTTTACCACTGCTGCTTCGTATCGTGGGTGAGGACAACCTTCCATTGTCGGCAATAATGATAGATATAGACCATTTTAAAATATTCAATGACAGGTGGGGACACGATACCGGAGACAAAATTCTAAGGCATGTCAGCAGTATCATTCGAAGGTGCGTAAAACATCGTGGAGAAGCTTACAGATACGGAGGAGAGGAGATCACTGTTCTCCTTCCGAACGTACTTTTGGACGAAGCTTTCAAGACTGCAGAACGAATTCGACAGAGCATTTACAACTCCCCTCTGAAAAGGCAAGCCGGTGTGGACGATGAAACATTATCTGTTCCCCTTTCTGTGAGCATTTCGCTGGGCGTTAGTACTTTTCCCTCAGTGGCAGGAAGCGAGCTGCTTGTAGCTGCCGACCAAGCCCTGTACGATGCCAAGAAGGGGGGCAGGAACAGGGTAAACGTCTTTAATTCGGTAAAAAAAAGTGAGAGTACACCGGTTATTCTCGATGTCCGGTTTCCGGCTGCTTCCTCCATCAGCGAGGGCAGTTATGTAATTCTTGCTCGCTGGTTCAGGCACAGAGGCGAGCTTACAGAAATCGAAGCCCGGGAGATATCAGATCCGGGCAGGAGTCTTCGGGAGTTTGCCGAGGGTCCGGTGCCTCCGGGAGGAGCTGTTACAGCTGAAATAAGAGGCCGAGTTACCAGTGTAGAGCGGCGCGGTGATTCTACATTTTTCAGTTTTGAGGTTGAAGCTGAAGTTCTTGACCTTATGTATCATCATTTGAAAGATCACGGTTCATGAAATCTATTGTCTGCGGCGGTGTTTGGACCGGCCCTGGGGACAGGATATTGCCCGCATCGAAAATATCCATTTCAGGTGACAGAATCACCGGAATATCCAATGCTTCAGATGTGAATTCCCGGTTGTTCGCTATTCCGGGTTTTGTAGATGCCCATTGCCATTTCCTCTGGAGCGGACTTGAACGGCTGTTTGTTGATCTCAGAGGAACTGTTTCCGCAATGGATCTCGTTGATTCTGTTAACTCCGAGATCGATTCAAGAAGAACGGGGCGTATCCTCAGAGGATACGGATTTGATGAAAGCACGTGGAATGACCCTGCCCTTCCCACACTGAAGGAACTCGACAGGGCAACTGGAAGCCGACCGGTTTTTATCAGAAGAGTTTGCGGACATGAAGCCCTTGTAAACTCAGCCATGCTGGAAATGCTTCCCCTGAAATCCCCCGGGGTTAACTATTCAACAGGCGTCATCAGGGAGGGGATAATTCTTGATTTTGAAAGCGTGTTTCCGATTGAAGCGGACATTCTTGGACAGGCATGCTCATTGGCTGTGGAACAGGCCTATTCTAAAGGAGTCATCGCGGTATATACTTTTGAATCTCGTGTCACCGCGGAAATACTGTTGAAAAACAGGCCTACCATTAGAATATCCCTCTGTCTTTTCGGAAAAGACGCAGATTTTCTAAATGAATTCCCAAAGGAATATGAAGATGCACCCCCCCAGATTAGTGGTTTAAAATTCTTTCTTGACGGATCATTGGGAGCATCTACAGCAGCTGTTTCGGGAAACTATACAGACGGAACGATTGCCTTACCTCTATTGTCGGATGAACAGGTTATGCGAAGTCTTAAGCTTGCGGACAGCCTTGACCTCATGCCCGTTTACCATGCTATAGGGGGCAGGGCACTGGCACAGATAGACCGAGTAGGCCAGAAATTTCTTGAGAAACGCTCTGGAGGAGATACTATAAAAATACGGATAGAGCATGCTGAAGAATTAACTGCCGATTGGCCCGGCCGGTGGAATCCTTCCGTTCACTCTTTCGTTATGCAACCTAATTTTGTAAGCAGGTGGCAGATTCCCGGAGGATTGTACGAAAGGAAAATCGGAAAGGAAAGAGCCATGGCCATGAATCCTTTCAGTCTGGTGAAGGATGCTGGTTTTCAAATGGGTTTCGGCAGTGACGGTATGCCATTTGGACCTCTTAAAGGGCTAGATGGCGCAACAGACCATCCGTTAGAGAAATTCAGAATTGATACAGCCTCCGCACTTAATGCATATACACTTGAAGCTGCATCCATTTGCGGTTTTCAGGATATTGCCGAACATCTCTCACCTGGCAGGAAGGCAGACATGACGGTACTGTCAGCAGATCCTTTTCATACGCCCTGGAGTGAGATCGAAGTTGCAGTGACCATCTGCGACGGTAAAGTTGTGCACGGCCATGAAGCACTTCTGGAGGAAATCTCATGATAACAGTTGACTGGTCGGATCATGTATCGGTTGGACGATTCATTGTGCGAAACGCACTTGCTGAAGACAGAGTAAAGGATGACGTTACAACTTCATCCCTTGGAATACCAGATGACGATGAAAGTACCTGTGCTGTTTCAGCCAGAGAGGAGTGCATCGCAGCCGGATGGTTTCTGGTGGAGCAGGTTTTTCAAGAACTTTCCATTTCATCGGGATGGAGTGTTCCGAAGATTCATCAGCAAATTCCTGATGGTTCAAGAGTATTTCAGGGGGATACGATAGGCCGTTTATACGGTTCCGCTGATTTGCTTCTAAGAGGAGAGAGGGTGGCTCTTAACCTCCTCTGCCGCCTCTCAGGTATTGCGACACTCACGGCGGAATATGTTGAAGCCGTTAAGGGAACAGGAGTTGAAATCCTGGATACGAGAAAGACCACTCCCTGTCTTCGAACCCTCGAAAAATACGCTGTAAGGGTCGGCGGAGGCGTGAATCACCGTTTCAACCTTGCAGAACTCGCCATGGTAAAGGACAATCATATAGCGGTTGCCGGAGGAGCCGGAGAACTGCACAGCGTAATCCTTAGGATAAGGGAGAAGGGTATCCCAATTGAAATAGAGGTGGATTCCATAGATCAACTTGGAGAAGTGCTTGATGAAAAACCCGACAGAATCCTGCTCGATAACATGGAACCCGCGACATTGGCAGAGGCTGTAAGAATGGCTTCCGGGAGCGGTATCTATCTTGAAGCTTCCGGGGGAATCACTTTGGAGAATATCAGGGAGGTTGCCTGCAGCGGAGTTGACGGAATATCCTCGGGCGCCCTTACGCATTCGGCTGCATCGGCGGATATCGGATTTGACTGGGGGAAGAAATGAGAAGACTTGTACTCGATATAGGTAATACAAGAACCTCTGTGGGAGTATTCGATAATGGAAGGCTTAGTGTTCAATGGAGAATTACCACCAGACATTGGACTGCTGATGATCTGTGGGTTATCCTAAGGTCACTTCTGAAAACAGACAATTGTGATATACCGGAAGGGCTTGCTTATGCCTGTGTAGTTCCCCAGGTACGTCATGCTCTTCTTAATCTTTCCAGAAGGTATATAAATGTAAATCCGGTAGAAGTAACGGTTGAAACGGCTGGAATTATAATTGATTATAAATTTCCCCATGAGTTGGGAGCAGACCGACTGGCAAATGCGGTAGGAGCTCTCAAATTAGGTTCATTTCCAGCTATTGTTGTTGATTTTGGAACGGCAACAACCTTTGATGTTATCAACAGTAAAGGAGCTTACGCTGGCGGCGCCATAACTCCAGGAGTAGGAACCGCTGCAGGAGAACTATTCAAGAAGGCAGAGAAGCTCAACCCTGTGGATCTTGAGTTTCCGGTTTCACCCATTGGAAGGAGTACTGCGGAAGCTGTATGCTCCGGGGTTCTCCTCGGGGCTGTTGGGGCGGCTGATTACATTATTGACGAGCTTTTAAAGGATATAAAGGGTAATCCCGAGATATGGGCAACGGGAGGCTGGGCACCGGGTATCGCAGGGAAGTGCAGAAACCGTATGAAGGTTTGTCCCGAACTTACACTTGTGGGAATAGACTGTATTGGAGAAGGGTATTTAAATGAATGATAATCGAATACTACTTGGAATCACCGGCAGTGCGGCAGCCTTCAAGGGAGTAATACTCGCATCACTCTTTAGAAAGGAAGGGTACGAAGTAGACGGTATTCTAACACAGGCCGCGCTACAGTTCATTTCTGAGACTCAATTGACCTGCGTAACGGGAAGATCTGTTTACAGTTTGCTTTTTACGGAGCAACCCGGAGATCCAGTTCCACATATCACACTGACCGACAGCATTGATCTTCTAGTTATTGTGCCAGCCACTGCTGATTTCATTGGAAAAGCCGCTAATGGACTGGCGAACGATCTTCTCTCTTCCGCGTTTCTGGCCTGTGATGCTCCAGTTGTCATGGCGCCTTCAATGAACAGCAGGATGTGGAACAGCAAAGCTGTCGCTGCCAACATTGAGATACTGGAAAGTCGCGGTGTTCTGTTCGCAGGACCCGTCAGCGGACCACTTGCATGTGGCACTGAAGGTAAAGGCAGATTGATGGAGCCCACAGGTATTCTCGAAGTATGTCTGGATATTCTTACAGGGGCAGACTGATATGATTCCTCTTCCGACCATGCAATGGATGGATGGTTTTCTGCGCCTGCTGGATCAGAGAGAGCTTCCCGCCGAGGAAATTTACATTGACTGCAAGAATATAGATACGCTGGCGGAAGCAATAAGGACCCTTGCTGTCAGAGGAGCACCAGCAATTGGAATTGCAGCGGCATTTGGTGCTGTAATTGCCGCAAAAACCTGCGACCCAGGTGAAGGAAACGATGCCGCCTTCCATTCGAAGCTGGATATACTCGAAAGAACAAGACCTACGGCGGTTAATCTGTTTCATTGTCTTGACATTCAGCGCGATGTGTTCCAGAGGAATCCGGAAAGGGAAAACGCTGTTCGAGCTCTCCTGGAATCCGCCTTCGGTTTGATGCGGGATGATCTTGAAGCAAGCAAACGGATGGGACATTTCGGCGCTGATCTGCTGAAAAGATGTTCAACGGTTTTAACGCACTGCAATGCTGGCGGACTGGCAACAGCAGGTCTTGGAACAGCTCTGGCTGTGATATACGAAGCATGGGACCGCGGTCTTCTCAAAAAGGTGTATGCCGATGAGACCCGCCCCCTCCTGCAGGGGGCGAGATTGACATCATGGGAGCTTTCAAGGGCAGGTATTCCGGTTGATGTCCTTCCGGATTCCGCAGCGGCTTCGCTTCTTGAAAAAGGTGAGATAAACGCGGTTATCGTTGGCAGCGACAGAATTGCCGGCAATGGAGATGCCGCTAACAAGATTGGCACATATCCACTTGCGCTGGCGGCAAGAGAACATGGAGTTCCTTTTTATATTGTTGCGCCCCTCTCCACTTTTGATATCTCGACTGAATGCGGAGGAGATATAGAAATAGAACAGAGGGGAAGAAACGAACTGTCAGCCTTTGGAGGGAGACAGCTTCTTCCGGAGTGTGTGGGAGTATGGAATCCGGCATTTGATGTTACCCCGGCGTCGCTTATTACTGCCATAATCTGTGAGAAAGGAGTGCTGTTTTCTCCGGATACGGAAAAAGTACTATCAGCAGCAGGGAAATCCCTGTAAATGAGCTCAATTACTGTTTGCTTATTTTCTGCTGAAGAGTTGACATTTTCTCAGTTGCAGCGTACTGTTAACGTGATAATTTCTGGAGGTTGGAGTTTGGACCAACTTCAGTTATTTTACAACGTATTAGATTTTTTGCTCAGGCAGTACGTTCTACGAGTGCAAGGCTGTACATATTCTAAGGAGGCATTTTGGGCTGCATAATTGGTATTGACCTGGGAACAACCAACTCTTGCATGTCAATATCTGAAGGTGGAAACGCTATTGTAATACAGACCGGCGAAGGACCCAGAGTCATGCCTTCTGTTGTCGCATTCACACCTGCAGGAGACAGGCTTGTTGGTATTGTTGCAAAAAGACAAGCGATAACTAATCCTAAAGACACAATAACAAGCATTAAAAGACTTATGGGAAGAAAGTACGAAGAGCTTGAAAAGGAAACTTTCAATGTATCTTACGACATTATTCCCAATGACAACGGCGACGCTGTTGTCAGGACCGGAGACGGCAGGACTTTTTCTCCCCAGGAAATATCCTCGATGATTCTGCAGAAGATGAAATACCGTGCAGAGGAGTACCTGGGAGAGGAAGTAACCGATGTCGTTGTGACCGTACCCGCTCATTTCAATGAAATACAGAGAAAGGCAACAAAAGCTGCATGCACAATTGCCGGTTTGAACGTTAAGCGCGTACTTAATGAGCCTACCGCCGCGGCGCTAGCATTTACCGATGCCGTTGAACGAAGAAAGATCGCCGTATTCGATTTTGGAGGAGGCACTTTCGATATTAGTGTTCTCCAGGTAGTGAACGGAATTTTCGAAGTTAAAGCCACTACTGGAAACACACAACTGGGCGGAGACGATTTTGACGCACGCCTGGTAGAATGGATAATGAGCGAGTTCAAACGGGAGAAGGGCATCGACCTGAAGGAAGATCCTGTTGCTCCCCAGAGGGTTCGTGAAGCGGCAGAAAGAGCCAAATGTGAGCTTTCAACAGCCCTGGAAACTTCGATTAACCTTCCTTTTATCGCCTCGAGCGATGAAGGGCCTGTACATCTTGAGATGTCAATCACCAGAGGCCTGTTCGAAGGACTTATCAGGGATATGGTTGAAAGTACAAGACCATTATGCCTGCAGGTTCTGAAGGATGCCGGCCTTACACACGAAGATCTCGAGACAGTCGTTCTTGTCGGAGGGTCAACCAGGATACCGATGGTCAGGCGACTTGTTGAAGAAGCTTTTCAGCAGGAACCTGTTCACAGCGTAAATCCCGATGAAGTGGTAGCTATGGGTGCTGCAATAGCTGGATCCGTAGTGTCTGGCCAGAGGAAGGATCTTGTGCTTCTCGATGTAACCTCGCTCACCATGGGTGTTGAGACCCTTGGTGGCGTTATGGCACCGATAATAGCCAAGAACAGCCCATTACCTATAAAACGAAGCAAGATGTTCACTACAGCGGTTGATAATCAGCAAATAGTAGGTATTCATGTACTTCAGGGCGAGAGCGACCTTGCCGAGAATAATAGAAGCCTTGCAAGATTTGAACTTGTCGGTATCAGCCCCGCGCCAAGAGGTGTTCCCAGGGTAGAAGTATCATTCTCAATCGATGCCAATGGAATTCTGTTCGTTAACGCCAAGGATGCCGTTACCGGCAAGCATCAGGAGATGAAGATCAACCCCAGTGGTGGCCTTTCAGATGATGATATCGGGAAACTCATACGTGAAGCCAAGAAAAGCAAAGAAGCCGACCGTGACAGGATGAAGCTGATTGAGAGCCGGAATGTTGCCGATCAGTTAATATACGAAGCGACAAAGCTGATTAAGACCGGCGGTGACAGGCTTGACAGGGAATCCAAGGGAGATCTTGAATTAGCCCTGAACGAATTGAGAACTGCCCGCGACGAGACCAATATTGCCTCTATTGAAAAGTCCGAGAAGAATCTGTCTATAGTAATGCACACAGTACGAAATATAATGAATATGACTGAAACTCTTGATGAGAAAGACAATTCTGCTGACATGAACAAGCTTGATCAGGAAGACGCTATAGACTGACGGATTTATCTCAGAAGCTCTGCTTTCTTAATGTCGTTTTTCCATAAAACAATTCCTTACTATATTTCTGCTTCGGAAATTGAACGATGAAAATTAAATCAGTATGGACCATCTGCATCAATCCAGCAGTGAGCAGATGAAGAACTGATTGTTTACTCTTTTACGGATGTGGTACGATGGGCAGTAATCCATACGAAGTTCTTGGTGTTGAAAAGCAAGCTGATCACGCGACAGTCAAAAGCGCATACAGAAAACTAGCTCTGAAATATCATCCTGACAGAAATCCCGGAGACAAGGCTGCGGAAAATCGATTCAAGGAGATAACCCAGGCTTACGAAATTCTCAGCGATCCCGGTAAAAGGGATAGATTTGACAGAACGGGTTCGGCGGATGGAATGCCAGATATGTCCGATTTCTTTGGTGGATTCGGAATGGATGACGCCTTAAGGTCTTTCCAGGATATTTTCGGATTCGGCCGCCCAAGAGAAACCTCCAGAGGTGGAGATGCTGTCATTGATATTAAGCTGGACCTGAACGAAGTAGTCATGGGCAGCTCCCGTGAGTTTAAATTGGAAAGAAATGAACATTGCAGTATCTGCAATGGAACGGGAGCAGATCCCTCTGAAGGATTAAAGCGGTGCGAAAGGTGCGGAGGGCAGGGAAGGATAAGAACAGTCAGAAGAACTCTCCTGGGAGCAATGCAGTCGGTTTCGGTCTGTCCATCCTGCAATGGCAGAGGCGAGATCCCCGTGAGAGTATGTCCCAGGTGCATGGGATCAAGGCTTGAATCCAGGGAAAGAACGATTTCAGTAGATATTCCAGCGGGGATTACCGAGGGGCATTTCATAAGGCTCAGGGGGCAGGGACATTTTCCCGGAGATGAGGGTCATCCCGGAGACGCTATTCTGAGAATAAGGAATATCGATTACGGTGAATTCAAGCGTGAGGATTACGATTTGATTTACAGAACCAGGATATCTTTCCCCGATGCGGCTCTGGGTACTGAGATTACCATTCCTGCCATAGAGGAAGAAACAATGAATATTTCAATTCCCCCCGGAGTACAGCCTGGTGAAAGGCTCGTGCTGAAAAGAAAAGGGATAAAGAAATTGAAGGGATTCGGAAGGGGCGATATTGTCGTGGTTGCCGATGTACACGTCCCGAAAAAGCTTTCAAGAAAGGAGAAAAAGATACTGAAGGAGCTTGGTGAATCAGACCATTTCATACCCTCATCATAGTTGCTGCAGGCTTTTCTACCATGACCAATTCCCTTATGCGTCTGGAATTCCAGAAGGTTCTCGAAAACATCGCTGTAAGAACCGTAAGCGGGGCAGGAAAAGCAGAGGTTCTGTCACTCAAACCTGGCTGGCTGAGGGAAACAGCCGATGAGCTCCAGCGGGAAACGGAAGCTGCTGCCGAACTGCTTGCTAACGGTATCAGTATTCCAGCAGGTGGTAACGACGATCTTCATGAAATCTGTGATCTTCTCGATAACGGCGTAATTGTACTTGAACCGATACAGCTGAGAACAGTTGGTTCAATACTCTCAGACCTTGATCGATTTATTCAGTCTGTCGATTCCTCAAGGGATGAAGCAGTTGATTGTTCAGCGCTTGAGAAGTACCTCGAGCGGATTCCACGGCTGCGTAAGCTGTCCGACAGGCTGATTTTAATAACCACGCCGGATGGAGATATTTCTCCAGACGCGTCGAAGGAATTCCACAGGCTCGTGAAACAGGTGGACAGACTCAAGAGGAGGCTCTCGAAGCGGATCGAGCAAATTTCATCATCTCTTTCCAGCAGGAACATCCTCAGAGATTTGCCACCTACGTTAAGGGATAATCGGTACGTTTTGCCAGTCATCGCTTCAAAAAAGAATGATGTTCGAGGAATCGTTCATGACCGGTCCGAAAGTGGCGAGACAATCTTCATTGAACCGTCTGCGCTTGTAGAAGACGGTAATGCCCTCAGGGAAGCATCGTTGGATCTTGATTACGAGAAGCGGAGGATTCTGAAGGAGGCGTCGCTTGAGATAAGGGAACACCTTGACTACCTGAAACAGTGTTTTGACGCTTCGGCATCACTGGACGCAATTTTCGCAAGGGCTTCCTTCCACAAAGAATACGGAACGGTTTTTCCTTCACGGGGATGTCTTTCACTGATAAATCTGAGACATCCTCTGATACCCGAAAAAGAAATTGTCAGGAACAGTGTTGTACTCCCTGAGGACTGGAGAGTATTGATCGTGAGCGGACCCAATGCGGGGGGGAAAAGTGTACTGCTCAAAGCAGTGGGACTGGCTATAGTTACGTCACAGTCAGGAATAGGTTCCTGCGCTGATGCGGAGTCCACTTTGCCGTTCTTCGATAGGATTCATGTTTCCATCGGAGACCAGCAGTCGATAGCCCGGCATCAGAGCACCTATTCAGCGCGTCTGGTCGAACAGCTTGAGATGCTCAATGCACCCGGCAGCAATTCACTTGCCCTTATCGATGAACCTGCAGCAGGCACGGATCCCCTTACGGGCACTGCCCTGGCTGCCTCGGTTCTTGAGCATCTTGCTGGATCCGGCTGCAGACTTATTGTAACTACCCATCAGGGACAGTTAAAGAGTTTTGCCCGGGGAAGGGTCGGGTTCTACAATGGATGTATGAATTTTCAAAGCGATTCGCTGCAGCCGGATTACTCCTTTATCGCGGGAATACCGGGATCGTCTTTTACCCTTGAGATAGCAAAAAGGATGGGTTTTCCCGATGCTGTTCTCACGAAAGCCCAGGAACTATCCGGTGATTCCTTCAAACTGGACAGAATGCTGGAGGAGGTTACTTCCGCAAGAAAAGAGGTTCACCTCCTTCTTGCGGATCTCGAACGGGAACGTGAAGAAAACAGAGAATCGCTGGAGAGAAAGGAAGCTGAGCTGAAAAGCGCCAGAAACGATTTACTGGCTCAAAGGAGAAGGATCGAAAAGGACTATCAGGAAATAGAGCACAGCGTTAATTCCAGGGCTGATTCTCTTCTGGCCAGACTGGCGAAAACCGAATCTGCTGAAGAACGAAGGGAACTCAGGGCGCAGGTCAGGGAGGTTTCGAGAATACCACATGATCACAGGAAAGTATCCACCATTGACAATAATCCCGCTGATGGGGATATAGAACCTGGTGACTGGGTCAGTGTAAAGGGATGGAGCGGATGCGGAAAGGTTGAGGAAACAGGGAAAGGCCAGGCTTCGGTGATTCTTGGTAACCTGAGGCTTCGAAAACCCCTTTGCGACCTTAGGAAAGTACCTGCCCCGGATGAGAAACCCTCATCCGCAGGATGGAGCGTTCCGGTAGATGCTGAAACCGAACTGGATCTGAGAGGCATGTCCGCCGATGAAGCTCTTACCGAGCTTGATAGAGTTCTTGACGATGGAATCGTTACAGGTATTCCCTTCATTAATATCATACATGGCAAGGGTAAGGGCATATTAATGAAAGCGGTTGTTGATATGGTCCGCAGTGACGGAAGGGTAGCAGCCTTCAGACAGGGAAGACCTTCAGAGGGAGGAACCGGAGTAACAATCGTATCCCTTCATCCACCGGTGAAGAAATCCTGATGAGCCAAAGTGGCGGTTACTTCTCTAACGAGTCCGTCGAGCGTGTAAGAGCATCAACAGATATTGTCTCTGTAATCGGAAGATATGTTAACCTCAAAAGATCCGGAAGAAGCATAAAGGGGTTATGTCCTTTTCATAAGGAAAAGACCCCGTCATTTTTTGTTACCCCTGAAAGGCAGATGTACCATTGTTTCGGGTGCGGCGCGGGAGGAGACGTATTTTCATTCCTTATGAATTACCTGAGCTTTTCATTTACTGAAGCTGTGGAAGAACTGGCATCGGAAGCCGGTATCAAGCTTGAAAGAACCGGCAGGGATACAACCAGAACCGATATATTCAGAGAGATAATTGTCCGGGCACAGAGTTTCTACAGGAAGCAGTTCAGGGGGAAGGAAGCAACAGCTGCAAGGGATTATCTGGAGGAGCGGAAACTCTCTCAGAAGACCATCGAAAAGTTGGGTATCGGCTGGGCACCCCATGGAAACACTCTGTCTGCCTATCTGCGCAGAGAAGGATATTCGGAGAGCCAGCTTATCGAATCAGGGATAGTATTGAGATCCACCAGAGACAGCGGGGTTTACGACAGATTCAGAGACAGAATACTGTTCCCGATCTCCGATAGAAGAGGCAGGGTTATCAGTTTCGGCGGCAGATTGATTGAAGAATCCTCAACCGGGGCTCCAAAATACCTTAACGGCGCAGATTCACCAATCTACAGGAAAGGTGATTACCTCTACGGTTATAGAGACGCCGCAATAGCATCCAGAGAACTGGATATGGTCATACTGGTCGAGGGCTATTTCGATCATGCCCGTTTAGTAGATGCTGGATTTGAATGCGTCGTGGCCACATGCGGAACTGCTATAACGCCACCCCAGGCACGTCAAATCGGAGCTCTTGCCTCTTCCATATTCGTTTGTTACGACGGTGACAGTGCCGGACAGAGGGCATCCGTTAGAGCCTCTGAAATTATTATGGAGCAGGGATATCTCCCGAGGATAATTGCTATTCCCCGGGGCCAGGATCCCGATGATTACATACTTGAGCGGGGGGGGGAATCCGTACTTGAACTGACCGGCAGGGCAAATGATCCCATAAGGTACGCCCTCGAACTTCTCGGCGGCTGGTCTTCGGTTACAGATTCAGGGAAAAAGGTAAGAGTTGTAAAAAGACTCGTAGAGATCGCTTCCAGCTCCACAGAACCTGTTATCAGGGAGACAATGCTAAAAGTTATTTCTGAGGAAACCGGCTACTCAATGAAGACACTTGAACTTGAAATCAATGAAGAGGACAGTAAAATCAGAAAACCTTCCGAAAGAAAATTGAAAGAAACAGAACTGAACAAGCGGGACAGCAGAATACTTGGTTTTCTCCTTCTTTCCCCCGAGGGATTATCGAACCAGCTGGTTGATTTCATTGTGGAAGATGATTTTCAGAGTAAATCGGGATCCAGAATATTCAGTGAAATAAAAAGACAGGTCGATTCCGGAATGAAGCGCTTTCAGTTTTCACATCTTGAGGATAATGACAGTTCCGTATGCGCCGGGCTGTTGACGGTTTATCCGGAACAGACTGAACCCGAGGACATTGAAAGGCTGATGAAAGCCGTGAAAAAGGACAGGCTTAAGAGTGAGCGCAAACAGCTAAAATTACAAATGGATTCAGCTGACAACGATGATGATATCCAGGAACTGCGGCGAAGGATTCGAGAAATAGAAGAAATAGAAAAGAAATACTACAAGTAAGGGAGTTCCTATTTCCGCTTACCACAGACATTGTGACTGTACTTCAAGCACAATTTTCTTCCGGGAGCTTGATGTTGTATCTCCGATGTCAGAGGAGGAAGAGAGAGAACTTGTAGAAGAGCAGGAAAAGGAAAGGTTCAATATGCTGGAATCGATCCTTTCAATTAAACTTGGCCGACACCTCTTTTTTGAACCATTCCAAAAGCTGATAGACGGTGATATCTCCGGAAGGAGAATGATTGATGACTCCTACTGGTCCATCATCAATAATCTTCTGCCTGATCACAGGAAAAATGAACTCAGTGTTATTCTCCGGAACATGAAGGATCGCTACCTTAATCGGAAATCAGTGCGTGATCTCCATCTTCTATGGCATGCCGTAGAGAAGGTGGGCTTGGAGCTTTTCGAAGGGCTCGAAGAATGTAGAAAGCTTGTCAATCGACGGAAGAGCCTGATGAATCTTCTGGAAGACGAACCGGTTCCAGTTATTACAAGGGTGCTTAACCACGAATCACTTCTGAAGCCTTCCATTCCGAACAGTTACAGAGCATGGGTGCTTTTCCCCCTGTTTTCATCCATCCAGAACGAACTGGATCTTCTGGAGGTCAGAACAGGTTCGGGTATTCATGAATACTCTACCGCCGCAAAACGTTTCCGGAAAGCGTTTCAGAAAAACGCGGATATTCTTGAGCGGTTCGTTGAAGCGAATCTCAAGCTTGTGGTCTCCAAGGTTCGGAAATATTACCCATGCAGTATAATGGAGGAGATGGATCTTGTTCAGGAAGGATGCCAGGGACTTATGGAGGCTGTCAAACGTTTCGATTACCATCGCGGATGCAAACTCTCCACCTTCGCGGTCTGGTGGATCAGGCAGTACATAATCAAGGCCATCATCAGAGATTCCAGGCTTGTTCGGGTTCCGGCATCGGTGCAGAAAGATGATTCCTCAATGAACAGGGCTATCGATGATTATGCAATTGAGAACGGACGGATGCCTTCACTGGAGGAATTGGCCGCATACATGGGCAAGGACAGGGAAGAAATAGAACAGCTGTATCTTACTACTGCACCTTCACTGTCACTCGATCATACCAGCGAAGAAAGTGACGCAACCATAGCGGATTTCCTGGAGAGCCGTTTTCAGCAGCCTGATGTGAAAGCTATGCATTCCGATACAAGGGATAGGATCAATACAGCGCTTGTTTCCCTTTCCGACAGGGAAAAAACTATAATCACATTGCGCTTCGGACTTCTTGACGGGGAGTCGTGTACTCTTCAGGAGCTTGGAAGAATATTCGGTATCAGCAGGGAAAGGGTCAGACAATTGGAATCCAGAGCCCTTGCCAAACTCAGGAGGCACGGTCTTCTTTCAACACTCAAGGAGAACGGAGATCTATGAAAACCGCAGTACTATTTACAGTATCGGCAATATTTGTTTGTTGCTGTTCAAATGTAAACAATGGCAAACCTGATGATACAAGATTTGTCGTACTTGGCCCTTCCCTTGTGGAGCTGATGTATGTTTCCGGTCTGGGCGACAGAGTAATTGGTGTAGACCGTTACTCGGATTGGCCGGAACAGGTTGGAAGACTGCCGCAGGTTGGCGGATATATTGATCCATCACTTGAGAAGATAGTTTCATTGAACCCTACATCAATTCATATTTCCGGCTCCAGCGCAGTACTCAGGGAGCTTGCTGCATCGATGGGGATTCCCTGTTACTCCTACCGATTCGATACACTGGAAGATGTTTTCAATTCTCTTGATTCTCTTGATGCAAGGTACGGTGCTGAAGCTGCCGATTTCAGGGAAGAATTATCATTCAAGCTGGATTCACTAAAAGCGGTAATGGAGAATACCGCTCACGTATCCGTAATGATCGTGATATACCATGAAATGGGTTCGTCCAGCATGACTGTAGCTGGCAAGTGTACTTATTTTGCGGATATTCTTGGTTCTGTTAATTGTGATATATCGGCTCCGGAAACAGGCAGCTGGCCTATGATATCAGCGGAAGGTGTGATTGACCTGTCACCGGATCATATCGTCTGTTTGTATCCGGGAAGAACGGATACGGCTGATATTGCCGCATCGGAAGATAGTTTCTTTGCGGGGCTGGGGTTTGAACCAGACCAGATACACTGTGTTTTTGAATCCTACATAATGATTCCAGGTGGAAGAATCGGCAGAACAGCTGAAAGGATATGTTCTTGCCTGCTCTGAATATCAGCGATCTCAGCGCAGGTTACGAAGGTAACAGAATACTGTCGGACATCGATCTATCTATTGTGCCGGGGGAGATATGCGGGTTGATAGGCCCGAATGGTTCAGGGAAAAGCACGCTTCTCAAAAGCGTTCTTCAGCTTGGAGTTGAAGTTTCGGGTGAAATACACATTTGTGGTAGAGAACTGTCTTCCCTTTCGGACAATCAAAAAGCGAGACTGGTATCGTACCTTCCCCAGAACTTCAACCCCCTTTCCCGATTGACCGTTGCCGAAACGGTACTTCTAGGAAGGCATCCCTACAGAAGCGGGTGGTCGCAGGATTCCGGACGAGATCTCGAAACAGCCGAGAAGTGCATGCTTGAAACGGATACATGGGATCTGAGGAACAGAGTATTTTCGAATCTTTCCGGTGGAGAGAAACGGTTAGTATTGCTTGCATCAGCACTTGCACAGGAACCCGATCTTCTCCTTCTTGATGAACCGGGCTCATCCCTTGATTTCAAACATCAGCTCAATATGTGGTTGCTTTTAAGGAAACTCTCCCGGAGAGGAATTGCTGTTCTTGTCAGCACGCACGAAATCGCGCTTTCCGGACGATTTCTCGATTCAGTACTCGTACTGTCAGAGGGTAAGTCCAGAGCCTTTGGAAGCCCTTCCGATGTTTTCACAAACACGATTCTGTCCGAAGTATTCGGTGTTCATCTTTTTGTCTCACAGGACGAAAAAACCCGATCCTGGGTAATCGTCCCGGAAATGGAGCAATGAAAAAAGGAATAGCTTCCAGGCCCTCCTCGCGATTCTGGATTCTTCTGGTTCTGTTGGTTATTCTGGCGGGTGTTTTATCACTGTTTGCCGGTCCCATGGAACATCCTCCCGCATGGGTGATAATGAAGCTCAGGCTGCCCAGACTTGTACTTGCTCTGCTTACCGGGAGCGCCCTGTCCGTTTCGGGCTGTGTCCTTCAGTCCATACTGAGGAACGATCTGGCAACCCCCTATACTCTCGGCATATCCGCCGGAGCGGGGCTGGTGGCCGGTTCTGTGATCGTGTCCGGGTTTATGATGCCTGTTATGGGGCTTGTAGCTGCCGGAACCGCGGGAGCTCTCCTGGCTGTCATTCTGGTGTATGTACTGGCTTCCCGGGGCAGGAGAGTGGAGTACGGCTCAACACTTCTTCTGGCAGGGATCACAATGAATCTTGTAGGAGCGTCCATCCTTCTTCTATTCGAGTATTTCAGCGATGCTTCCAGAATTCTGGAAATAGTGCGGTGGATGATGGGTGACATGGCAGTAATAGGATGGAGCAAGCCGCTGTTCCTTGTACCGGCGGTAATTCTGGGAATGCTTGCTGTGCTTTTGAGAACCGGGGTTATGAACCAGATTTCACAGGGTGATGATATCGCTCGAACAAGGGGCGTCTCTGTAAGAAGGGAAAGGAACCTTCTGCTCGCATCCGCTGCTCTGCTTGCGGGATCAACCGTAGGAGCAGTTGGTCCAGTAGGATTTATTGGTTTGATGGTGCCGCATATAATGAGAAGATTCGTCGGAGCCGACTACAGATACCTTGTTCCCGCGTCAGCACTGGGAGGTATGCTGCTTGTCATTCTTGCCGATTCTCTTTCAAGGGTGGTTGTCAGTCCTGCCGAGCTTCCAATAGGTATCGTAATGTCGCTGATAGGCGGACCCTTTTTCCTCGCGCTTTTGCTGCGATCCGGAGGGAAAAAGCATCGTGTGTGATTCTGTTAACTTTTAATGTATGAATTGAACAGATGTTTAATGCACTCGAGCGAATCCTCTATGACAAATGGAATAGCTTTGGCGTAAGTATCCAGTATCACAATGGCGTTTACCGGCGAGTCAGCTTCACTTGCTGCTCTCAGCCTTTGGGCAACGGAGTAGTTCACTTCCTGAATGTTATCGTAGATCTCTTTCAACCCATTGAGCTGAAAATCCGCTTCTCTGTTTTCTCTGTGTAAAAAATACTGCGCGAGCAGATACATTGATGCAGCCCTATACATGGTTTCATCTCTGCTGGCAAGCGGAAGGTGAAAACGTGCCATAGGTTTGAAATACTCAGTAAGTGGACAGCCGGAGGTTGCTATCAGCAGTCCCATCAGTGAACTCAGCCCTTGCTGCGCTGAAGTTTGCTGGGATATGCGTCTGTCCTTTGTGATAACTTCCAGATGTATTCTATCGTAAGAAAACACATGGTCGAAATGCTCCACAATGGTAATTATGCTCAACGCGAGCGGGCAGTAGCTTTGATTGTCTGCGTTCAGCGGGCAATTGGGGCACTGATGAAAATCAAGCTTCGTCCATGCTGGAGGTATCTCCGGGACTTGCATTATCAAATCAAGTCTGTCCGGATTCAGCTCTACACGGAATTCTTCTACGTTGTCATCTGACAATTTAAAGCGGTAGTCAATAAATATGCTATTCATACTTCCCGCCGTTGAGTCTGTATTCTATTCTGACTGTCCTGCCTTATTCTTCCAGCTGCCCCTGCTCGATTCTCAAGGAATCCTCCACGGTTTCGAGGTAGTGTGACCACTCTTCGCGCAGGTCACGGATATCACTGGTTGCTCTCAGGTTCCGGATGATGCTGGAAGCTCCAAGCTGTTCATGCCCATACTGCGCGGAAATGTACATCATTGTCTGCACGTTCGCCTGGTTTTCAGCGGGAACCTGCCTTGAGAGTATTTCAGCAATAACGCAGCTGGTTCCGATTCTGAATGGCCCGATAACTTCGAATTCGGGGGCAATAAGTGCTGCTTCAGCGAATTCTTCGGAGTAGAGTAGTCCTCCTGCCGCTTCAGGATCAGTTCGAGCGTTAATTTTTATTTGTGCCGCTGTAAAAGCTGGGGCTGTGAAGACCTGGAGTGATTCAACTGAAGCGTAAGTTGCCAGATTGATGCCGCTGCTGTGAATATCATTTACTATTTCAAGAGCTTTCGTCATCGCGGTTTCTCTTCTGAGGGTATACATTGCCGCTTCCTGTAGAAGCCCCGACTCGAGAGCATCTTCATATCCGGAAGTATCAGCAGGGAAGTAATCCAGTCTCCGGACAATGGTGAATGCGGGGTAACCGCCACGGTAGGAGGGGTTGTAGAATACCGGGCCTAGAGGATCGTTCCAGAGAGTATCAGACGCAAATGTAACAAGCTCCTCTGAAATGATGACTGATAGTGGAGTATCCTCCTCCACCAGCATTTCCCCGAAATCAACGATGATCATAGAATCGGGAATTTCCGGAACACTTTCTGCAAGCATATCTTCCATACCCGATTCCAGGTCCCACAATATCCTTCTAACGGTTGAATACTGCGGCCAAACCGGAACTTCCCAGCTCTGCAGAAAGAGTGTATCGTCCTGAATGGATGCTGAATCAAGTGTAATAGTATCGATGGATTCGTGAAGAGAATCAAGAAGCAGGACATGATAACTGCTTATGGATGAGTTTGCTGTGTACATGCCAAGGAATGGTTCGGTTCTTTCTCCTATCTCAATTGTAATGCTGTCACCGAATACAGCTGTGATCTGAGACCTGGTGGCTGCTATCCTTGAGCCTGCGGTTGAGTATGCAAGTGAATCGATTCTGTTAATGGCGAATTCCAGGTCGGCATATTCAGGAAGAACCTGGATGGTGATATACCTTAAAAGGGAACCTGAAGCTCTGTTGAAACATTCCGGTTTGTTCTCGTAGAACTCCCTTAAATATTCTTCATCCGGCATAGATGGTATAGTGTCAACAATGATGTATCTGGCTGTTATCTGACCACTGTTATCAAGAATCAGATAATCAATCTCTTGCATGCTGGCCATACTGACCATCCCGGAAGCCAGAGGGAATCTCATTGCGTTTCCATTCATATATGTCTGATACAGGTATTGCTGATAGACTCCGGGTTGTTCTGATTTGATCATGTCAAGGTATTCCCGGGCTGTCATTTCGCCCAGTTCCTGCATGCCGATCTGAGCTATAAGCAGTTCCTCAGCCTGTCCCACCGTGAAATCCTGCCAATTGTGATTCTGCAGGTAAATTCCCTGAAGCTTCTGATCGATGAGACCTTTAAAAGCCTCTTCCGATATCTGACTGCTCATGAGCAACAGCATTGATTCAGGATCCGGATTGCCGTTCTGTTCCAGCATGCTGCGGTACTGCTGACTCCAGGATTGAAGAGCCTGCTGGTACTCTTCGGGCAGAATATCCTTGCCGTCTACCGTCGCGATAGGGCGCTCATAGGGATTTCTGGGCCTGTTATCTCCTTCTCCCATGCCCCATCTCAGAAAGATAAGAGCGACGAATATGACAATTGTAGCGATCAGGAATATCTTAGCATTATCTCTTAACCAGGTTAACATCTTTTTTCCCCCGAAACTTGATTGGTTTTTTGAAGAAGCAAAAATACTCACCTTAAATGCATTATGCAAGGTCTGTGCTGAAAACTATAAGGAAAGAAATACGTAATGTGAAAATCAGAAAATACAATGAAATGGATGATATGGCCCGTAATGCTTCGGACGGGGCGATACTAGTAACAGCTGGGCCTGACCTTTACCAGTCGGGACGGCTTCGGAGTATAGTTGTTGATAGATTCAGAAAAACTCTGGATTACGATATTCTTCGATACGAAGGCGATAACCTTGGAGAGGGAGATCTCAAAAGGCATCTCTTCGAAAATTCCCTGTTTTCAAGCGGTAAGCTGATTGTAATATCGAACGCTCACAAACTTGGAAAGTTCTCGATATCTGAACTGCTTGAAGCCATAAAAACGGGGCTCAGCGATTCAGCTCTTTTTCTGACGTCTTCGAAAGTCCCCAGGGAATCCGCAATATTACGCAAGCTGGAGAAAGCAGTTCCATTCTATATATGTTATGAACCTTTTGACAGGGACATGCCCATATGGGTAAAAAGACTGGCTTCGGAGGAGAAAATCAGTCTCAAGAGAGATACCGTTCAGCTTCTGATAGAGTACTCGGGAAGAAATCTCCGAAGACTTTCGGATGCCGTGACAAAGCTGGCTATTTACCACGGTCCCGGTGCCGTTATAGACAGAAGCGGTATGATTGAAGTGATCTCCGGAAAGGGAGGAACCGATATTTTCCATCTTGGAGATATGGTTTTCAGTAACGTTAGAGGTGAAGCGGTGGATACTGCATGGTCTCTTTTAAAACGTGGAGAGGAACCCGTAGCTATGATTGCTTACCTTTTCAGTTTGTGGAGTAAGGTAATCGGGGCAATCGAAACTGTCACTACTGGTGGAGGCAGTAAAGAAGTGTCGGCGAAAACAGGTGCGAAGTATCCACTTATTGACAAGCTTATGAAATACTCAAGAACCGCCAGCAAGGTTGATACAGCCATCGCTGCAGAAGCTTTTGCGGAGGCTGACTATGGTATTAAGACTGGTGTAGATCACCTTGTTGTATTTGCTCGGTTGATCTTCACCTTGACAAGTGGTCGTTCATAAACGACAATTGAGGTTACATAATAATTGAATGAAAACCAATAGTTAATCTATCCTAGGAGGAGAGCATGGCAGAAGTACTTGAAAAGAAGATTCTTGATCTGCTTGATCGCAGGGAAGAACTTGTCGGCCGGCTGAACAATCTGGAAAACATGAAACCGGATACTAACGCCAGGGTGTACAAGAAAATTCGGGAAGATTACAGTACCAAGCTTCAGGGGGTGCTCGAGAAGATAAACGAGCAAAGGGGTTCTCTTGAGAAGAAGGCAAAGGAGCTTGCCACTCAGATAAGTGAGAAGGAATCGATATTCACTGATCAGTCGGATCAGGTTGACGAGCTTCAGATCAGAGCAAAACTCGGTGAATTCAACCACGACAATGATGACTTCAAAAATGAACTCAACCAGGCAGAAACCGAACGCGACATGACTTCAGGATCGCTTGATAAGCTCCGAAAAGAACTGAACGATCTCAACGGTGTTCTCAGCGATGTAGACCACGCTACTTCTGCGGGTGTACCAGGCATGGATGGTTCGGTTCAGTTCAAAGCGAAGAAAGTGGTAACAGAGGAAGTCATCGAATTAGGGGATGATGATCTCCTTGAAGAACCTGAACTTGATGATCTTGCGATGGACCTTGATGATACTAATAAAGAGGAATCGGACGAAAACAAGTGCCCCAATTGCGGGCATATCAACCCTCCTCATCTGGTTGTTTGCGAAGAGTGCAACGCCGAACTTGAAGACCTGAGCCAGGATCTGGACGACGAGTTCGACTTTGACGATATGGATGTTGATATCTAGTACCCTTTTGAATAGCAAATCATGGAAATGAGGCTGCCGGTTCCGCCGGCAGCTTTTTTTGTGAGGGAGTGGACAGCTTGGAGAAAGGGGAGATCAGTTAATATTTGTTCTCCCCGTTTTATCCGGTAAAATTAAGGATCAGTGCTTTTGCCTGCGAAGGTATTCTTCAGCTATCTGAACCGCGTTAAGGGCCGCGCCTTTTCTGAGGTTGTCTGCAAGTACCCAGAACTGCAGAACCGATGGATCGCCGGGATGATTGCGAATTCTGTCAACAACTACGATGTCTGTGCCTTCCACATCTATTGGTGAAGAACCGGATTTCGTTACAGCAATTCCATGGGCTTTATGAAGGGTCGTGGCAGCTTCATCGCAATGAACAGGGTTATCGAATTTTACAACGACTGCTTCAGTATGTCCTGTTCTCACAGGAACCCTTGCGGTTGCAGCGAACACCGGAATATTCAGCCCCATTATCTTACAGCTTTCCTTCATCAGTTTGATTTCTTCGTTGCAGTAGCCGCTTTCGTCAGGTGGGCCGATGCTTGTGATGATATTCTCATGGATTCTGACAGCGGGATTTTCAGGAGGGTTTGCATCCTGCTGTTTCTTGAGTTCTTCAAGTGCCGGTGTACCGGCACCTGATACCGCCTGGTAAGTGGCCACCGAAACCCATTGTATTTTTCCGAGTTGCCGCAGGGGGGCAAGGGCTGCAACCAGTTGGATGGTTGAACAGTTGGGGTTTGCGATGATTTTTTCCTTACCGGTAATAAGATGTCCGTTAACTTCAGGCACCACGAGCAGTACATCTGGATTCATTCTGTAAGCGGATGAATTATCGATTACCAGCGCTTTTGCTTCGATGCACATGGGTATCCACTTTTTTGCTATATTCGCGGAAGTGGCACCGAAGAGTATCATCCCCTTGCTAATTGCTTCCGGTGTTATTATTTCAACCGGGTAATCCGTGTTTCTGAATCGGACGGTTTTTCCCTCCGATTTGTTTGAGGCAAAGGGATGAAATGATTCAGAAGGAAAGGAGCGATCCTGAAGCACCTCGATCATGGTTTCGCCAACAAGTCCTGTTGCTCCAACAACACCGACTTTAATCATTGTTGTACCTCCGTATTCAGTTACCGATACATATTTGCAGCAGTTCTGTGGTCAACCCTTGTTTTTATTTCGTGCTCAGGTACACGAATTACTTCACTGAACCATCGAACCATGGATTCGGCATCGCCAGTATGCGAGAACCGGATGGTTCTTCCAGTTATGCAGGGTGGCGCGACGGGATGCAGCGATATTCGTACAACTGATATACCTGCTTCCCTGTCAGCCATCAGCGATATTCAATACAGGCCTGAACGTTTTCCCGGCAGGGGAGATATAAAGGAACTGGTGGAGCAGATACTCAGAAACGAAGGAGTTCCCCTCGAAGTAGGCGCGCTTGTATGGATAGAAAGCGATTTTACCGTGGGCTGCTATTCCAGAGTGGGAGCAGCAGGCCCATGGCAGCTGATGCCCACAACGGGGCGTGAACTGGGGCTGACAATAAACGATTGCGTTGATGAAAGGTATTCCTGGGTTTCTTCCACAAGGGCTGCAGCAAGATATCTAAGGCAGCTGCACAATATTTTCGATAATTGGGTTCTTGCAATCGCAGCCTACAATTGTGGACCCGGAAGGGTTCAGTCAGGTCTTCGGCAGGGGGGCAGTACTTTTGGTGAAATAGATCTGCCCGGGGAAACCGATGCATTCGTCCCCCGCTTCGCCTCAGCCGCGGAAGCGTACGTTCAGGTTGAGTCTGAATCGGACAGATTGGCCGTTGTATGGATTCCGGCAGGTTTTGATCTTAGACTGCTGGCTGCTGAAACAGATCTTAATATCGATACACTTATGAGCCTGAACAGATCGTATCTGCTTGAAAGAACGCCTGATGAAGGAGAAGCCTGGGAAATAATCGTACCTGTTGCTTACGCCGGCGAAGTATTCAACACAGCCTGGACGATAGACCCGGAGAGGTATCTCGTGAAGCAGGGAAATTCCTGGATTGGAATAGCTTCTGATCTTGGAGTATCATCGGAAGTACTCATGGGGCTCAATCCAGCTGGATCACTTCAACCGGGAATGTACATCATCATTCCGGAGAGCCAGCGGCAGCCTGTAAATGCTGGATATGTAGAAAACCCTCAGTTCATCAGATATACAGTCCGCATGGGCGACACTATGGGCGCGATTGCAGCCAGTGTAGGTGTAAGTTCCAGGGAAGTGGCGGTGTGGAATGAGATGTCACCCGATGATACAATATTCCCAGGAGACGTTCTTTTGCTACGTCGCTCCGGAGCTTCAACGGTTCAGGAACATCAGGTGAATACAGTGACCCTTCCCGAAAATGATGAAATAGATATAGTATCAGGTGGAGGAAGAATTGAGCATACGATTGTTGAAGGAGATAATCTCTGGGATATTGCAATAAGATACGGAGTCTCCATCGAACAGATAATGTACCTTAATTCCCTTGAGAGCAATATACTCTCGCTTGGAGACGTTCTGGTAATCATACCTGAGTAGGTGAGTGAAAATGGCATTGTTTGAATCGGGCCCAAGGAAAATACTGAAGAAGATCAGGAAGTTCGCCAGCGAAGGAAGTGTTAATCGTGTTTCCTCAACTGTAAAAGAGGAAAAAGATGTCCTTCTTGAGGAAAGCACTGTCGCTCTGGAACTGGTTGAACTGCTGCTTGACATCGGTCATCCAAACCTGGCTGCGAGTGTTGGTGAAGAAGTTATGCGGCGTCACAGACAGATCGCAAGGGAAGTACGCAATCTCTTCATAGGCAGGCTCAATGAATTTTCCAGATCAACTGACCTTCTTAGAGTTACCTGGAAGAGTTTCATTGACATGCATGATTACAGGGGTGCCATAAATATTCTCCGGCAAGCAGATGAGATAACCGTTTCAAGTCTTTTCGACATAATCAGAGAAAAAATGCAGAGTTCGATGCGGTTTGACGGCAGTGTACATCCAGAAGCGGATCAGGCTTCACTGGTAGAATGGGGGTTATGCCTGCATCGTGAACAAAGATCTGGCGAGGCTATAGATTTCCTCTGGAAAGTCTGCCGTGAGGTTGAGTTTCCCCACCGAGATATTTCACTTCTGTCATTCTGGGTAGGTAACCAGGTGAAGGAACTTGACAGTACTTACTGGATCTCACTCATGGGTATTGCCGCGGTTTCGGGTAAAATGGATCGTGCACTGCAATTTGCGAACAAGCTGTCGGACAGTGAGCCGTCACCTGATGAAGCTGTGGATGCCGCAAGTGTAATTGAGAAATGGATGGTGCCAGCCGACCGTTCAGGAAGATCGGCAGCAATACTTGCTGAAATGTATACCGCAGCCGGTAAGACGGAAGCTGCTTCAAGAACCCTGGAGGGGATATACAGTGAAAGCCTGGACAGAGAGGAGCTGGAGTCAGCTATTGAGGATCTGGTAGCCCATCCTGATAGCGGAGCGGCTCCCCTGCTTCTTTCAGCACAGATGAATTTTGAAAAAGGTCGGATACCTGAAGCTATAGAAGCAGTCGAGAAGGCTTTTAAGACAGAAGACGCGGACAGCACGAAACTCATCAGTATCTGCAGGGATATTCTTGCTGAGACCGGGGACCATTCCGGTACCGTAGCTGTAGAACTTGCTCATTACCTGGTTGATAACGGAGAAATTAAAGATGCTGTCTTCTCACTGATTCCGATAGTTGACGGAGACGCTACCTGGGTTTTTGAACAAATACAAAGTCTGATTTCCCGTGACAGGAATAACGCTTCAATACTTTCATTGCTTGCTGCTGTACTTTTCGAAACTGGCAAGAGGGGAAAAGCTTCAGCTACCCTGGAGCACCTGTCCAAAAGAACGGATAAGAGATTCTGCGGTGATGCCGCAGCTGTTCTTGATGCTATGGAAAACCAGGTTGAGAAGTATCACGAACTGAGAGAAGCAAGAGCCCTTTTCAGGCTACGCTCAGAGAGGTCACAGGATGCGTCTGAGGACTGGTTCATACTTCTGATGAAGGGGAAAAGTATTTCACCGGAGGGACAGCAACTGTTGACGAAGGATGGTACTACTGTTGGCTCAGTAGAGAAGATCACGCAATCCATCTTCACTCCGGGAGCTCCATGGCAGGCATTGGTAGTAGCACAGATATGCCTGCGGGAGAATAATATTAAAATGGCCAGCGATTACCTGAGCCAGGCAATGGACAGCAACGAACTTCAGGAAGGCATTATAAACAGAATCGGGAAACTGCCCAATAATCTGCGCGATCAGCTTGATTTGAAAGAAATACTCACCAGAATATCCGTTGGAACTGCCGCTGAAGGTGTTTCATCGATACTTGAAAAGCTTGAGGGGAACGAAGACTGGAAGGTAGCTCTGGCAACAGAGCTGAAGTGGGATAATCCGGCAGAGGAAGCACAGTTCAAATTCAAATATCTGATTTCCCGCAACAGGATAATCCTTGCGGGATCCTCATACGTTGAGGGAAGCATTGGCGAGCCACTGATTGAAAGTGTTGCGCAGGCATGTTCCGAGATTATCCGCGATAAGTACCAAGAAGCAGTAGATTTCCTGAAAAAGCCTGTGAAAAGACCCTGGTCAAGCTCGATGGCCAGAATCGTACTGGAGTTCATATTACCGAAAGCGCCATCTCTGGGAGTTGAAATCAGAAAACTCATCGCTGAATCATTCAAAACCGAGAAAAGATTTGATGACGTATCAGTCATATTGAATCCTGTATTAAAAGAAGACGGCGTATTGGAGTTACTTGAGAGCATGATCGAGGACCATCCCGGTGAATACGCCCTGACCGATTCTCTTACCCGGACAGCGTCCATCAGGGCAGATTTTCAGAGATTCCACAAATATTCCGCAGTTATGCTCGATCTTTCTTCCGAGACAGCTGAAAACATAGTGAATCTGGCTGTCTCCCTGGCTGCTGACAGTTCTTCAGGCGATGCATACCTCTACGCTGCAAGAGTTGCTTCACGGTACAGAATCAGTGTTGATATTGATAATCTCATAACAAAAGCCGTGCTGCTTCTGCCGGAGCTGTCCCGAGAAGGTTTAAATAAGGAATTCCATGCTATGGGGGTTGCTCAAGCGGCATTATGTGCCGTTGCGTCCGCAAACGCGCAAGAATTCAACAGAATTTATGAGGATAATCCAGGCGTAAGTGTTCCTCTGAATGAGAAAATTCTTGATATAGCGGATGAACACTGGACACCAGAAAAGAATGCTGAAGCTTTGCTTGTTCTTGCTGAACAGGCTATCTCCGGTGGGTTTTCTCAGAGAGCGGAGAATTTACTCTGCAGCATTGCCAAAAATGGTGAGGAACCATGGAAGACAAAATCTTCAGGGAAGCTGCTCAGTGAAGTTGAAGCTGGAAATGCTGACAGAATAAAATTCTGGAAAACCGTTGATGTCAATACTGTGATCGCGGAAGCACTTGAAAGACTGGTTCCCGATGGATATGAGAATATCAGCAGAGATGAAGCAAGGGTTATTGCTCCAGTTGTGCTGAGATCGGGTCAGGGCATCAGAAGGTTGTTTCAGCTTGCGGATGATGAAATGTTTTTTCCTCTTGATGATTTGCCACTCAGAAGACAATTGGCTGAAACCTGCATAAAAAGTCTGAATGAAATGACGGATGAGGATTCTCTATCGATTTCTGAAACTGGAAAATTGCTGGATATTCTTCTTTCTGCCGGGTTGTTATCGGATGCCGTTACAATTGCCAGGCAGAACGGAACAAACGAAATTCTGTCCAGATTAATATCGGGATTGTCTGTTGCCAGGAAGAAACTGGAGACAGAAGGTGTTGAGAAAGCCTTTAACCTGATAATTTCCGGAAAACCAGATGAAGCTCTGATAATCCTGAACGAGGAAGATATGGAATCTTCCGGTGTAATGGACACAAAAGCGCTCGCTTTGTGGAATCTAGGATATCGGGGTCAGGCCATTTCGTCATGGATGAATGAATACAGGAAAACGGGAGAAGAGGCTCCACTGAAGCGGCTTTTCTGGACCCTTAAGCAAGCGGGGGCCTCAATGGAGAGAACTGCTCTGCGCAGGTTCATTTCAGGGAGATTTCCAGGGTTAACAGGAATGCTTCCACAGGATGATTCTGCATTCAACCCGGATCAGATGGAATTAATATCGGGACTTCGGATCGTTTCGAAAAAAGAGAAGGTGAAAAATGGGTAAAAAGCCGAAAGCTGAAGAAACTGAACATACCATAGACGAACTGATTACCGGAATAGGCAAACTTGTTTACAAGCTCAATGAATCAGTGGTGAACATTGACAACCGTATCGAGAAGCTTGAGGCCGGTATTTCATCTTTGCTTGAGCAGAAGTTCGAAAGCGTAACTGCAGAACTGGTGAAAACAAACGAGTTCCTGGCCGGTATCAGCAAGTCGGCGCCGATAGTCAGTACTGATACAAAGGAAACCGAGAAACCAGTTTCCGGTGAATCTGCCGATGTACCCGCAAACGGGTTGATAGAGAAACTTGATGAACTGAAGGCTGAAGTCACAGGTATAAGGGAAAACCTTACCAGTGCCGAGGATAAGTTTCTGAAAGCTCTCAATGAAGGACCGGAGGAATCCGTTGATAAAGAATTCTTCAAAAAGGAATTCAGTGAAGTGTCCCTGATGATCTCTGAATCGGCATCATCCATTCAGAAAACGGTTTTAGACGTTATAGGTCAGTCCGATGAGAGTAGAGAAGAGGTACTCGCTGTGAATCTGAAGGTTCTTTCTGACGGAATTGGCGAAATTTCGTCGAAAATGGATAAAGCCAGTGACAACCTCCAGAAAAAGCTTAAAAAAATTCAGACGTCAACAGCGGAAGAAGTCGGTGCAATCGGCAGCAGTGTGAAAGAAAGCACCGATGCACAGAAAGAACAGCTTCAGCAGATGAAAGAACTGCTTACGCTTCACTCGGTTGAAGTTAAGGATAACAGAGTAAAAAGTCTCAACCGTTCCGCAATAGTACATTTCAACAACGCGGAATACGATCAGGCACTTTCAAAACTCAAGGAAGCTCTGGAAATAAGTCCTGACAGTTCCGAATTGCTTGCGAACATGGCTCATATCGAGGCATCACAGGGACAACTCAAAGATGCGGAAGAGAGTTTTAGAAAAGCTCTCGATATTAATCCAGATCTGGAGCCTGCGATATCCGGCCTGGGAACCGTACTTGTTATGACCGGGAGGTCAGACGAAACCATTGATTTTCTTCAGAAGTATCTGGATGAGGATTCCGACGCTTCTACCGACATCATGATAGCCCTCAGCAGAGCTTACGCCGCTCAGGATAACCATGTAAAAGCACTGGCACTGCTGGAGAAAGCAGTAAAGGCTGCCCCGGGACATCCTGGACTGGAACAGGAACTTGCCAAGTACAAGGACTAAGTATTCTGGATTCATTCTTGTTGTAGCATTTGCACTGATTACGTGCAGAGCATTCCAGCCGAATGAAAACCTTGATAACCTTTCATGCCAACAGAGAAGCATGCTTGCTGAAGCCAGCGGGGATTCCCTGCTGCAGTCAGGAATGGAAGTCAGGGCCAGGGAAGAATACTTAAGGGCTGTTCTGCTCAGAACGCCTGAAGACAGCCATAGAGCCTGCCTTATCTGGAAAGCTGCCGATTCCTCCGATTTACCCAGCGTGCTTACTGCCCAGCTGCTGCTAGAACTGACGGATTCCCTGGCTCCATACAGGGCACTTGAACTGGGAGGCGCCAATATCGGCAGGGATCTTCTTTCCTGCATGTCACGTAATAATTGCGTGATGCCTGAATATCTCCGCCTTGTTCTTGCAGATTCCCTTCTGAAAACCGGTGAAGCAGAATTAGCGCTGACCGCCCTAAGTGGAGTTCCCGGAAGTTTACCCGAAAGGGCTCTCAGAAGAAGAACAATCCTTTTGTACAGGGGCTTCCTTGAAACAGGTAGCCTATCATCATCGGATTCTCTATTTAGTTACGCTGAGAACTCAGGGGGTGAAGAACTTCGATCCCTTTTATGTCATTACAGGGGGATGTGGATGGCTGATGAAGGCATTTCCGGATACCGAAACATCTTTCTGAAGTCCTTTGAACTCTGGCCAGCGGCTCCTGTCCATGCCAGTGCGTATGACGCATTAAGGCCGCAAATACTCGCGGACAGGGATTTTGCCGGTTCAGTTGCTGATTACTTCTATAGCGGGGGACTCTGGAACGAACTGTACGATATAGCTCAGAATTCCCCCGATCCCGATCCGCACCTGTGGTATCTGGCCGCACGTACAAGGGACAGGCTGGGATTTTACGATACTGCCATAGAGATGCTTGAGCAGTATCTTTTCAGATGGCCGGAAGGGACGGATACACCCAATGCGATGATTTATCTTGGACGTGACCTGGGGCGTTCCGGCGACTGGCGGGAAGGGCTTGCGGTTTTAAAGCAGTACGGAGAGGAGTTTCCTGACCATTTCAGGATAGGAAACCTTCCCTGGTATATAGGCGACCTGCTGGTGGAGAACAGGCAATGGCAGCAGGCCATTCCCTGGTTTCAGATGACTCTTGACCGTTACCCGTACAATGTTACAGCTGATGACGCGCATTTCTATCTCTGTTTTTCGCTCCTCAAGTCCGGCAGAATAATCGACGCTATGGTCGAATTTGAAAATTTCATTTCAAAATGGACTGGAAGTGTATACCTATCATCCGCGAAATACTGGCTTGGCAAACTCCTTTATAGCGAAGGTAATCCTGAAGGTACAGCCATACTCGAGGCTCTGATTCAGGCAGCTCCCGCAAGTCTTCCCGCCTTTTTCGCAAGGGAATTACTGGGACGGTCTGCCTGGGAACCTGAATTTACAGATGAGCCACTTGATCAATGGATGGCAAAAAATGGATATTTACCCGCTGTACCGCCGGAAGCCGCTTTAAGGGGGTTGTTTCTTCAGGAAGCGGGGCTGAGACATTTCGCGGATGGTGAGTTCAGGGAAGCGGAAGAGATCGTAGGCGGACCCGAGTACCTTGCTCCTTTCTACCTTGATAACGAAGTCTGGGAAAGGAGACCCATTTCGGGATACAATATGTGGGATCTGGCTGGCAGCGATAGGCCAAGAGAGTTGTGGATGCTGCGATATCAAAAGGCATGGCCGGAGCTTGTGGTTCCAGCGGGTGAGAAGTATGGACTGGATTCCCTTCTGGCATGGGCCATAATCAGGAATGAAAGCATGTTCCAGCCCACATGTTACTCAATTGCTGGAGCAAGGGGACTCATCCAGATGATTCCAAGCACCTCTGAATATGTAGCGATTGAAAATGGATGGGATGATTATTCGCCTGACAAGCTATACGACCCGGCAGTTTCCATAGAATACGGAATCAGCTACATATCCGGCATAAACAGGGATTTCGGTGGTAATCCCGTGATTGCCGCGGCAGCTTACAACGGAGGGCCTCACAACGCAGTTCATTGGGGTGCTGCGGATATGGATACCGATGAATTCTTTGCGCTCATAACTTACAATGAGACGAAGAGTTACGTACAGAATGTTCATCATGCGTACATGATATATAAGGCGTTGTATCGGGGTCGGACGTAACTTCTGGTTACTTACCGTAAGTAACCAGAAGTTACGTCCGACCCCAGCTTTCACTTGCATTCGGGAAGTGACCAGAAGTTACGTCCGACCCCAACTTTCAATACCTCCCCATCCCGGGTTATTTCTATCCAGGCTAAGTAATCGGCATCATATGAGATTGCAGGCCGGGTTGCCCATTCTCCCGGCAGTGAAGCCTGAGTGAGATAGTCAGATTCCCTGTCCATTATCCATACGGTGGTAGGATCTTCCCATGATAGTCCGAAGTCCGATTCCGGGAAAGGATCCTTTCGGCAGAAGGCTAGGAGCCTTCCGTCAAGGGCTGAGCATACCTGGTGGGCGTTTCCCATGAAGAGCTTCTCAATTCCGGACTCAATATTGAGAAATCTCAGTTCCCATTCTCCCCATCCACCTATCTGGAATATCAACACTTTGGATGTTATCCATACGGGATTAGATTCATGCCATTCACTCCAGTTGTAGAAGGTTGTATCAGCTCTGGCCCTCATTCCAAGGGGTGCGGAGTCACCTATGATATACAGTTCTTCGTACCATGTTGGATTCATGGCGAAATTCACGCAGGCGATATTGTCTCCGTCGGGTGATATCACAGGGGCGTTGACCCTGACTTCCGAATTCTCGGGCAGGAGCACGAGAACATCATCTGAAAAGAGCCCCATTGCGTAAATATCGCTGCCAAGTAACCGCGTGGTAAAACAGAGAGCGGGAGCACGGGGATGGCCCATCGGATCGAATGTACAGGCAACCCTTTCGTCTGCATGTGGAATCCGTCTGCAGCTCTGGGGATTATCAACCTGGAAGTAGCGTATCGTTCCGTCAAGTATGAATGCTACCCATTCACCGTCAGGAGTGAAAGCGGGAGATGCCGCTTCACCTTCCATAACTGTTACCGGGCCTTCGTAAGGTGTCCATATTACAAGCCTGTCCTCAAGGGCGGCCACAAGAACATCTTCTACCGGTGACCAGACGAGATCCGGCGGGTAGTCATCGTACCCGTTCCCATATACTGCGGGTAATAGAACATGGGAAAAAACGATAACGAAAAGAATACCTCTTATCATAAATGGATTCCATTTCTATTGTACTTATACAACAATGGTATAAAAGTACACATGTAAGTTATCATACATTTTCAAATTTTTATTATCGCTGTATCTATATATATAGTGCAATTAGTATTGTCAACGGATGATAGAATTTGTAAATGTATCGGGGTCGGACGTGTATCGGGGTCGGACGTAACTTCTGGTTACTTGCGGTAAGTAACCAGAAGTTACGTCCGACCCCGACAGGACGGTAAGTAACCAGAAGTTACGTCCGACCCCGACAGGAAAGGTAGTATCCGGGTAAATTTGTACGAATTTCTAACAGTGCAAAGCAGGCGTATGATGATAACGATAGACGAGTATACCTGATGTGACGATTGCAGAATTGTAACTTACTGTCCGATAGCATTATAATAATTTGCATCGGATTGAAGAAATTCCAGTATTTGAAAACCCCTTGACAAAGCTGTACTCCATCTCTATTTCATTGCCATGTTTTTTATAAAACGGGGTGATCTTGATCAGCTTCTTCAATCTCTCAGGGGGGATTACAGAGTATACGTTCCCCGAAAAATGGGGGACAATACAGGCTACTATCTTTTGGGCGAATCCGATACGGATTACGTGATCGGAGAGATCAGATCTTTCGAACCTCTAAAATCTTTCTTTTTCCTTGGTAGAGAAAAAGTTGCGGATGATTTCAAGCCGGATATTCCACGACATCAAAAACCACCATGCATTGTTGGCGCAAAGGCATGCGATCTGAAAGGTTTCAGAATTCTTGATTTCGTGTTCATCGATGATGAATACGGAGATCCCACTTACATGAAGGCAAGAGAAGAGGGGCTGATAATATCAGCTGACTGCACAAGTGCGGGCGAAACATGCTTCTGCACAGCGATAGGTATCGATCCCTGGCCTGATTCCGAGTTTGATATAAATCTTTCTCCCGTTGATGACGGTTTCATTGTTACTACGGGAAGCAAAAAAGGCCGTAATATTATAGAAAACAATAAGAACCTGTTCAGCGAAGAAACTGAAGCTCAGGTGAAAGTTGTCAAGCAGAACAGGAATAATGTCAAATCAGATGTAGCGAAACAGGCAAAGGCGAAGGGAATTCCTGCAGCTGACAGGCTGCAGCGGATTGTCAATAAGAAGTACGAATCGAATATCTGGGAGGATTCTTCAGAAGGTTGCGTGGAATGCGGAGCCTGCAATACGATATGTCCTACCTGTCACTGTTTTCTTCTGTACGATCAGAAATCCGATGGTAAACTTGCCAGATTCAGAATTTGGGATTCCTGCATGATTAATGATTTTGCCACAGTGGCCGGAGGCGAGAACCCAAGAGCCGGATTATGGATGAGGTTTAGAAACAGATTCGATAAGAAATTTAACTACTTCCCTGAAGTGGCCAAAGAGGTAGGCTGTACGGGGTGCGGCAGATGTATAGCTGCCTGTCCCGGTAAGATAGATATCAGGGAAGTTCTGGCAAGACTGGAAATATGATGAAGAATCCGTACCGCTCCATTGAAACCGAGGTTCTGAAGGTTACACCGGAGACCGATACAATAAAAACCTTCCTCCTTGAACCAAAGGAAGAACTCACTTTCAAACCAGGGCAGTTCATGGAGCTTTCCGTCCCGGGTGTCGGTGAAGCTCCCTTCACTCCATCATCGGATTCAAAGATAACGGAAACAATGGAAATAACCATTGTCAGAGTCGGCAAAGTTACCGATGCAATACACGAACTGAAACCAGGTGATACCGTCGGCCTGAGGGGACCGCTTGGTAAGGGATATCCGCTTACTAAATTCATAGGTCAGGATATACTGGTCATCGGTGGCGGAGTAGGATTAGCACCTATCCGGACTCTTATGTACGGTCTTTTCAACATGAGAAAGCAGCTTACAAACCTTGTATACAGAGGCGGATGCAGAAACCCCAAGGAATTTCTTTACCGTGGACAACTCGAAGAGTGGATGAAACGGGATGACCTCGATATGAGACTCACGGTAGACCAGAGCGATGATTCCTGGGAAGGTCCGGTAGGAGTTGTTACAACTATAATGGATGATATTGACGTTAATTTCGCAAGAGCAAAGGCAATTGTATGCGGCCCTCCGGTAATGATGAAATTTGCCACATTCAAGCTTCAGGAGCTTGGCGTCAGAGACAGGAATATCTACCTATCCATGGAGAAGAACATGTCCTGCGGTTTCGGCAAGTGCGGGCATTGCAGGATAGGGCCCTATTACTGCTGCAAAGACGGTCCCGTTTTCACTTACGATATGATCCGGGATTATCCGGGAATCTGGGAGTAGGATGGTTATGGAGATGAACAAAACAACGTTTGATCAGCTTCATGGTAACATCGATTCCGTAGAGAAAACGAAAAACGAAAAAAGACTTTTTATCGATCTTGACATATGCAATTCTGATCAGTGCGATGAATGTGTCATTAAATGCAGCTATTTCTATCATCCCGTTAACAACGGAATGATTTCCCTCATCGAGCTTGCAACCTATGCGCTTATCTGCAGGGAGTGCGAGGAACCGCATTGCATAAATTCATGCCCCAGGGATGCCCTCGAGAAACTCGAAGACGGGATGCTGGTGAGACACACCGTCAGATGCGTGAACTGCCGTTCCTGCTCACATGCCTGTCCTTACGGAACCATCTACCCGGAGATTGTACCGCACCTGACGAATATCTGTGATTACTGCAAAGACAGAGAAGAATACACCTGTATTCCCACATGTCCCTTCGGAGCGCTTGCGCTTGCTGATAAAAAGAACAGCAAGGGAGATAATATTTTCGAACTGGGAAATCGACTTGTTGTCCATTCGACTCACTGGAACAGGGGCGATGCATGACGTTCGTCTACCTGGTTGTTTTCGGATTCGCAGCTACGGCTCTACTCGGTCTGATAACCAGCTGGATTGACAGAAAAGTTACCGCGAGGGTTCAATACAGGGTAGGCCCTCCATTCCTTCAGCCTTTTTACGATATAGTGAAGCTTCTTGGCAAGGAAACCGTTATACCTGCAGGTGCTTCAAAGGGCGCGTTTCTCATTGCTCCGGTAATTGGAATTTCCGGAGTGATAGTGGTTTCAACTCTGTTATGGGTCAATCAGTTCTTCTCCGAGGGTTTCATGGGTGACTGGATCGTGGCTATGTATCTTCTAACAGTTCCCTCACTCAGTCTTATTCTGGGCGGATTCGCTTCAGGTAATCCTCTTGCCAGTCTGGGAGCTTCGAGGGAAATGAAGCTTGTTATCGCGTATGAGCTTCCCTTTATACTCGTGGCTCTTGTTCCGGTTATCAACGCCCATTCCATTCGTCTTGGTGACATTATCAGTGTCCAGGCAGAGGGAGTATTTGCCGGCAGTATTTCCGGTGTACTGGCTTTGGTAGTTGCCATTCTATGTGTTCAGGCAAAGCTTGCGCTGGTTCCCTTTGACATCCCCGAAGCCGAAACGGAAATTGTGGAGGGCCCGATAGTGGAATACTCAGGCCCCGGGCTTGCCATATTCAAACTGATGAAGAACATGCTTCTATTTGTTCTTCCGTTCTTCCTGATTATTCTCTTCTTCGGAGGGCTCCGATTTGACGGAATAAACATCCTCTGGACCGTTCTTGAATACGTAGGAATAGTAGCTGTTATCACAGTCATCCGAAATACTAACCCCAGGGTTCGGATAGATCAGGCTGTGAGGTTTTTCTGGGGACCGATGACACTTTTAGCTATTGCTGCCGTTGTACTGGCACTTAAAGGTTTATAGAAGGGTGAGGCTACAGCTGTAATGAGCCTGAAACTTAAAGCGCTCCTGAAATCGCCATGGGTGTTTCATCTGTCTACCGGCAGCTGTAACAACTGTGATATTGAAACGCTGGACTGTCTAACCCCCAGATTCGATATTGAACGGTTCGGCATGCTGCTGGTGGGAAGTATAAAACATGCTGATGTTCTGCTCGTTACCGGTTCATGTAACAGGATGTCCGTTGAGAGGTTGAAAGCACTTTACGAACAGGTGCCGCAGCCATGCCTTGTTGTTGCCATTGGAACCTGTGCCGCGTCCAGGGGGATTTTCAAGGACAGTTATAACTGTCCTGTTCCGCTTGATAAAATAATACCGGTTGATGTCTACATACCCGGCTGTCCACCTAAACCGGAAGCGATCATTGCAGGTGTGGTAAAACTGATAGAGAAAGTTGGCAGCGCTAAATGACAAGAGAAGAAGTACTTCTGGATTTCACAAGCCGTTTTAACGAGGATATTCTTGATTTTGAGGATAAATCCAACACTCGCGTATATGTACAGATCAAATCCGAGGCAATTGTAAGAATCGGAACTTATTTATTCAGAAATATTGGTGCCAGATTCAATATTGCATCTGCTACTGACCTGCCTCCGAAAATTGAGATTCTCTACCATTTCATTATTGAAGATATTAATCTGCTTATCTCGCTTCGAGTTTTCCTTGACAGGGAGAAGCCTGAAATTGAATCTCTTGCCAAGGAGATAGAAGCTTTCAACTGGATAGAAAGGGAAATGAATGAGCTTCTTGGCATAACCTTCATCGGTCATCCCGATCCCCGAAGGCTGTTACTTGCCGACAACTGGCCCGAGGGAGTATATCCTCTCAGGCAGGATTACGAGGAGTGGGATGAAAAAGCTGACAGGACGAGGGGGCTGTAATGGGTAAAACGATAATACCCATAGGCCCGTACCATCCCCTTCAGGAAGAACCGGAGTTTTTCACTCTTACCGTTGAGGGCGAGATAGTTGTTGATATAGATATGAGGATGGGGTACAACCACAGGGGCATTGAGAAACTGTCTGAAATGAAAACTTTCGATAACAGCACATTCGTTGTCGAGAGGATATGCGGCATCTGTTCCACAAGCCATCCCTGGGCATTCACAAGAGCTGTCGAAGACATTTTCCCCATGGTAGTATCCATGAGATCGGAGTACATCAGAACAATTATCGCCGAAGGTGAGAGGATCCATTCTCATCTTCTCTGGCTGGGACTTGCAGGGCATTTTCTGGGTTATAACACAGTTTATATGTGGGCCTGGAAACTCCGCGAGGAGATTCTTGATGTCATGGAGATACTCTCAGGCAACAGAAATGCTTACGCCATGTTCAAGCCTGGCGGTGTTCGCAGAGACATAAAAGCGGAGGATATCCCAATATGTCTGAAGAAGATCGATTCCATTCTTCCAACCCTTGATATGCTGAAGAAAGCCGTTCTTGACGACCCTGTCCTCCATGCGAGGCTCAAAGGTGTTGGCGTCATGACCTATCAGGAATCCATAGACTTCAGCGCACTGGGGCCCACATCCAGAGCTTCCGGAGTTGCTCGCGATGTGAGGAAGGATTCCCCTTACGGAGCGTACCAGGAAATGGAATGGGATATGATAGTAACCGAGAACGGTGATGTTTTCGATAAGGCTGTCGTTCGAATTCTCGAGATATTCGAAGCCGCGAAGATAATGAAATACTGTCTCAACAATCTCCCGGATGGCGAAATAGATGCAAAAATTAAAGATGTTCCTCCTGGTGAAGGAATTGGACACATAGAGGCTCCAAGAGGTGAGACCTTCCACTATGTGAAAAGCGATGGAACGAACAGGCCCATTCGGCACAAAGTTCGGGCGCCAACCTTCATGAACCTCCCCACCTATAAGGCAACCATTATAGGTGAAACAATTTCCGATGCTACTATCATTCTTGCCGCGATTGATCCATGTTACTGCTGTACCGAAAGGATAGCTGTTAAGGATGACAATGGCAGATTGCTTTACAACGGGAAGGATCTTGTGCAGCTCAGCCGAGAGAAGACCGAGAAGATGAAACAGAGGATGGGGGGCAGATGAGTCTCAATCTGATAATAGATGCCCTTAAGAATCCGAACGGGTATTTTGCAATTACTCCTTTATCGCTCCTCTGTGCGGCGTTTGCCTCCATGTTCTTCATATTCGCGGTTATTTACTCCCTGAAGTTCATGAAAGGCCGCAAAGGCCTGTGGCGCTACTATGTTTACCTCCTGGCCACTTTCATTGCAACTCTGGGAATACTCTTTTCAACAACGTTCATACTCCTGCTTGTGCTGTGGGGATTCCTCGGGCTGATGCTCTACCTTCTAATCAATTTCGGCAAAAGAGAGGGAACAGCTGAATCGGCCAGGAAATCCCTTATCATCATAGGTGGAACAGATGTTCTTCTCCTTCTGGGAATAGTACTTATCTGGAGAATAGTGGCGGGGGATTCGGGGCTTTCAGGCTTTCTGCACCTTCCATTCGGAAACCTTTCCATTCCACTTGCCAGCAGGGGATCGGTAATAGCATATCTCTGTCTTGCTTCAGCTGCCTTTGCGAAGGCTGGAGCAATGCCATTCCATACATGGTTGCCGGATACAGCAAGAGATGCACCAGTTCCTGTTACGGCCTATCTGCCGGCTTCACTTGATAAATTGCTCGGTATTTATTTCCTTGCAAGGGTTACACTTGACGTATTCCAGATGACCAGTGCAATGAATACCGTTCTCATGGCACTGGGAAGTGTAACAATAGTGGCTGCCGTGATGATGGCGCTTGTACAGCACGATCTCAAAAGGCTTCTTGGCTACCACGCTGTAAGCCAGGTTGGCTACATGGTTCTGGGCATCGGCACAGGTAATCCAGTTGGAATTGCGGGCGCGCTTTTTCATATGTTCAACAATACCATATACAAATCAAGCCTTTTCCTTGCCGGAGGAGAAGTTGAGAGAAGAACGGGCACATCGGATCTTTCGAAGCTGGGTGGTCTGGTTAAGGCCATGCCACTGGTTTTTGTGGCGTTCCTTATAGCTTCACTGTCAATATCCGGGGTACCACCATTCAACGGATTTGCTTCCAAATGGATGCTGTACCAGGGGATAATTCTTTCCGGAGGGAGTGGTGGCTGGTGGATCCTATGGCTGGTAGCGGCAATGCTGGGAAGCGCACTCACACTTGCCAGCTTCATGAAGCTTGTGCATACGGTCTTCCTCGGGCAGCCATCCAAGATATCGAAGGAAGTAATTGAGAAGAAGGAGAGAAGCGGATTCTCTACGTTGCTGCCTTTAACTGTCCTGTCTTTGCTTTGTATCGGCCTTGGAGTATTCGCCTGGAAGATTCCGTTCAGGGAGTATTTCAAGCCAGAGGTGGCGGGACAGATTGATTTTCCTGGTATATGGCAGTCAGGACTTGCCACACTGATGATTATAGCCGGACTGGTAATTGGATATCTGATATATCTTGCAGGCACGATAAAGAAGGCGAGAATCGTAGCGCCATTCGCAGGTGGTGAAACACTTGAGGAAAACCCCAATATGCGGGTATCCGGAGTAAATTTCTACAAGACTATTAAAGATATAGGTATTCTTAAGGCTATATACAGGCTTGCCGACAAGAAGCTGTTCGACCTGTACGAAGTGGCAAAAAAGATAGTTGCTGGTTTTGGTATAGTATTCTCTTTCATGCACAACGGCATTCTGTCCAGATATTTCCTCTGGTTTATCATTGGGCTTGTGGTACTGTGCATTGTGCTGATCTGATTGGGCTGAGAATATGATTGAATTATATGTACTTCTGGGCCTGATGATAGCTGGAGCGATAATAGCTATAGAGGTGAAGAACCTTCTGTCAGCCGTTGTGGCCGTGGGTATCGTAGGACTCGGACTCTCTATCATTTTCCTTCTGCTGAAAGCACCGGATGTGGCAATTACACAGATTGTGGTTGAAATTGCAGCTGTGATACTCCTGATAAGAGCAACACTTAATAGGGATACCGCCCAAAAATACTGTGGAAGCAGGCCCTTCGGAGCCCTTATGGGAGTTCTTTTCCTGGGTCTTGCAGTCGTTGCGGCACTTGCAACGTTCAGCAGCGGGCTTTCTCCATTTGGAGAACCTCTGATGACTGTCTCACGGTTCTATCCCATTGATGCCATCTCCGGAACAGGGGCTATGAATGTTGTTACCTCGGTAATTCTTGATTATCGAGCGTTCGACACCCTTGGAGAGGCTACTGTACTATTTACCGCCGTAATTGGTGTATTAACCGTTATGCGAAGCGTTGGTAAGAAAAAAGAGGAAGATTTGCGGGAGAACAATGAGTAAAGAACGCGAACATGGAATGTCTGTTATTGTCAAGACGGTAACCAGGCTTACCGTTGGTTTGATATTCCTCTACGGAATTTACATCATTCTGCACGGTCATCTCACACCGGGTGGTGGTTTCGCAGGCGGGGTAATAATGGCGCTCTCTTTTATCAACCTTGATCTGGCCTTCGGAGGCAGTGTTTCAGCGAAGATATTTTCAAAGGGAAGCACCGGCGTGGTTGAAGCACTGGGAGCGGTCATGTTCCTGGCGCTGGCTCTTATCGGGCTGCAATACGGAGGGTTCTTCGATAACTTCCTTCATCCGGATGGAGAACCGGGACAGCTTGTAAGCGCAGGAATCATACCACTTGAGAATATCGCCATCAGCCTAAAGGTTGGTGCCGGTCTGTTCAGTATTTTCCTTACTTTGATAATCCTGCAGAAATTTGAATCGGAGAAAAAGTGATGAATGCGTACATGCCCTACATACTCTGCCTGATACTATTCTGCATTGGTATCTACGCAATACTTTCAAAAAAGAATATTATCAAGATCATACTGGGAGTAGTGATCGCGGAGTACGCTGTGAATCTTTTTCTTGTTCTTGTTGCCTATAAAGCCGGAGGAAGAGCTGCAATATTTTCCGAAACACAGGTTGTTCTCCCTGAATCGATGGTCGATCCGCTTCCACATGCACTTGTTCTTACATCCATAGTGATAGGGCTCGCCACAACAGCTTTCCTTATCGCTTTAGCTATAAGACTGTACGGTAAATACGGAACCTTCGACATAACCAGGATGCGGGAGTTAAGAGGATGATAAGCGAAAGCATAATACCGCTTTTTGTAGCGATCCCACTTGCGGGAGCTTTCCTGACTGCTCTTTTTAAGAGGATAAAGGGAATTCCCGATATACTTGGGGTTATAGCTTCCGCAGGTACTTTTGTACTCTCCATCCTTTTCATACTGAAGATGGAGTTTGGACAAAGGTTAATCTGCAACGTAGGTAACTGGGGCGGATTCCAGGAGGTGCTGGGCAGAATAGTCGGCATTCAGCTGGTAATGGACGGACTCACTTTATTCATGCTTATAACAGTCAACTTCATTGCGTTCCTTGTGGCTGTATACTCAGTTAATTACATGACGAGGTACACTGAGAAATGGCAGTTCTATTGCCTCTTCCTCCTGATGCTTGCCGGGATGAACGGTGTCCTGATAACCGGTGACATATTCAACCTCTTCGTATTCGTCGAAGTAGCTTCCCTTGCAAGTTATGCACTGGTAGCATTCGGTACCGAAAAGCGTGAGCTTGAAGCTTCATTCAAATACGCTGTAATGGGCGGTGTAGCCTCACTTCTGATACTGCTCGGAGTAGTATTCCTCTACAGTTATACAGGCACATTGAATATGGCCAACATGACTCAGATCATAGCAGGCTCGGAAAATCCCGCAGTAATGTATTTGGTTTTTGCACTCCTGTTGACGGGTTTCGGACTTAAAGCTGCCATGGTTCCATTCCATGCGTGGCTTCCGGATGCTCATCCCTCCGCTCCGGCTCCGATCTCGGCAATGCTCTCCGGCGTACTTATCAAAGCTCTGGGAGTATACGCAATCGCCAGAGTGTTCTTCACTATCTTCGGAGGTCCATCTGAGATTAAAATCATCCTGATGACTCTTGGGGCGATATCCATGGGGGTAGGCGCTCTTGTGGCTCTCCGGCAATGGGATATGAAGAGGCTGCTTGCTTACAGTTCCATAAGTCAGGTCGGATATATTATGCTGGGTCTTGGTATCGGTACACCTCTTGGAATAATGGGAGCCCTTTTCCACCTGTTCAACCATTCAGTTTTCAAATCCCTTCTATTCCTCGATTCCGGAGCCGTTGAATACGTTACGGGAACCAGGAATATGAAGGAAATGGGTGGACTTTCTAAAAAGCTTCCGGTTACAAGCGGATCTACACTCGCAGGGGCTATGTCACTAGCAGGTATTCCACCCTTTGCGGGTTTCTGGAGCAAACTGATTATCATTATTGCCGCTGTTCAGGCGAATCACATGAAACTTGCCGCCTGGGCCGTTCTAATGAGCATTGTTACAATTGCCTACGTTCTAAAGGTTACAAGGTTCGTATTCCTTGGCGCCCTCAAAGATAAATTCATGAATGTTAAAGAAGTACCGGCGTTAATGCGGATTTCATTGATACTGCTTGCCCTGGTCTGTATATTCGGCGGATTACTTCTTATTCCTGATATAAGGGAAAACTTCCTGTCGCCCGCGGTCAAAGTGCTTTCCGGAATGGGCGGGGTGTAGACCATGAAAAGCAGAATGCTGATGTTCATATTCGCTTTCGCAGTATGGTGCATTCTCTGCTGGGTACCAGATACTCAGCATCTGATAGCAGGAGCCGTTGTATCACTGATAGTTGCCGCCATTATGGGTTCGATGTTCGTTACAAGGCCGCACATGTTCTTCAACCCGATTCGGGTATTCTATTTCCTGTTCTGGTACATTCCCGTATTCATATGGGAGCTGATAAGGGCCAATTTTGATGTCGCGTACCGTGTCATTCATCCATCAATGCCAATAAAGCCTGGTATAGTAAGGCTCAAAACAGAACTGAAATCTGACACGGGACTGACTTTCCTGGCTAATTCAATAACACTGACTCCGGGTACACTTACAGTCGACATAGATCAGGACAAAGGCATTCTCTACATTCACTGGATTAATGTTGTGGGTTCCGATCCGGAAACAACGTACAGGGAGATTGGAAGCCGATTTGAACCGATGCTCAAGAAGATTTTCGAAGAAGATGCGGTAAAAAAATGAAGTTTGCGAGATGGGTTGCAGGCACAATAGTGCTACTGGGGATTATTGCCCTTATTATCGTGCTTCCATTCAAAAGTGTATTTTTCGCTCAGAGCGCCGTATATACCAATTTCACAGGAAGGATAGTATACGTACTGATCCTTTCCTCGCTCATGGTTCTGTTCAGGGTTCTCAGAGGGCCTACAGCCCCCGACAGGATCGTTGCAATTGATATCTTCGGTATACTGATCGTCGGCCTCTGCGCTGTACTCAGCATAGCTACAGGCCGTTCATGGTACATCGACATTGGTATCGCCTGGGGGCTTCAGAGCTTCATCGGCACATTGGCCCTTGCCAAGTATCTGGAGGGAAGAAGCTTCGATGATTGATATAATAGGAATGTTATTTATTGGAATAGGTGTGGCATTCGATGTCCTTGGTTGCCTTGGTCTTGTAAGGCTTCCGGATGTTTACAACAGGCTTCAGGCTGCCACCAAATGCGTGACACTGGGAACATGCAGCATTCTGTTCGGAACGTTCCTGATGTCCGGCGGGTTTACACCAACGGGTTTCAAGGCTCTTCTGGCAATAGTATTCCTGGTTCTAGCGTCACCTGTGGCTGCACATGCCATTTCGCGCGGAGCTCACAGAGCCGGAATCAAGCTCTGGGACAAGAGCATCATAGACTGTTATGCGGAAGACAAAGAAGGAGAAAAAATAGATTAACGAACCGTGAAGCGATTCGTTACGGATGGAAATATGAAATATCCAAAGCTCAGAGAAATTATAGAAGCGATTAAAGCGGTAATCAAGGGGCCTTACACGTCGAAGTTCCCGGCGGAACCGCATGTTCCCCATCCCAATTTCAGGGGACAGCCGGTCTTCGATCAGGATAAGTGTCTCGGATGTCTGGCGTGCGAGGAAGCATGCCCGTCAACCGCAATATCACATGAGGATATTATTGAGGGCGATGGAGTTCCGAAAAGGGTCATGATTCACCATACGGATGACTGTATTTTCTGTGGTGTCTGTGTTGATGCATGTATAAGAGAAACCGGTGATACCGGAATAGTACAGACTAACGAATGGGAACTCTCATACTTCGACAGAAGTAAAGCTTTTGAAACCATAGAGAAAGAACTGCAGATCTGCGAGGTATGCGGTAATCCCATCGCCACAAAGGATCATCTGATATGGATTTCCGAAAAACTTGGAGAACTCTCGTTCTCCAACCCAACGCTTTACCTCGTAAGGTTAAGAGAACTCGGTCTTGCCGATGATAACCTTCAGGCTGTACTGAAGGACAATGGGCGCTCCGACAGGGTGAAGATCCTCTGTGCCGAATGCAGGCGCACAACCACCTTCTATGGGGGCCGGACTTAACTAACGACACTTGCAGAATCTCACTTCATCAATTAAATGTTATACACTTATATTAACACCTGGATTCATGCAAAAACGGAATAATGTGATGAACGAACAATTGCGGATGCTTGAAGACAGACTGAGTTCTCTGCTGCTGGGCAGAGTAGTTTTCATGGGTATCGGCAATATCCTCAGGGGGGATGACGGCATCGGCCCCGAACTGGTGTCAAGACTGTCTGAAAAGGGTCTATGTACTGTCGATGCGGGAACGGTTCCGGAAAACCATATACGTTCGGTCACCAGGTTTGATCCGGATACAGTGATTATCGTTGACGCTGTTCACCTGGACAGAGAACCAGGGGCTGTCGAACTGCTAGACAGAAACGATATTAAAGGCGAAACCGGCTTTACAACACACTCGCTCTCACCAGTACTGGTCATGGAAAGGCTGGAGGAGGAGACTGGAGCAGGAATATTCCTGCTTGCGATTCAGCCTGGAAGCATCGAATTCGGCGCGCCACTATCTCCCGCGGTCGCCTATATGCTGGAAGCGCTGACAGACCTGCTGTCAGTAACGGAATCTACCTCTTGATATATGGTAACCTCATAAGTGTTATAGCCGTTCACACTCGATAAGCTTCTCCTGTCCTTAATGGAATAACATCAATATCGGTTTATTTCCACTACACTGACTAACAATCCCGTTCTACTTTATTTCTTCGCAGCATGTTTATCCAGAAAACACAGAATTGTCTTCATGATTTCGATCTGTGTGGAATTCTCGCTGAAGTAGTGATCCTCATCCTTATAGATTTCCAGACTGCATTCCTTGCCATTTCTTTCCATTTGATCCCTTAGTCGTTTGGCCTGGCTGAGAGGAACACGTTCATCCTTGGCTCCATGAAGTATCAGCAATGGTGCTGTGATCTCGGAGCAATGAGTCATTGGAGATCGATCTCGATAGAATTCAGGATTCTCTTCTGGATTGCCGATCTGATTTTCTAACCACTCTCTCACCCAACCACTGGTACTGCTGTGGAATGTCTTAAGGTCGATGAAGCCGAAGAGGTTAACTCCAGCCGCCCAGAGTCCAGGAGCTCTGGCCATTGCCATCAGCATCAGGTAACCTCCGTAACTGCCTCCCAGGAGAGCTATACTGTCCGGATCAGCCTGCCCGGTAGTCTTAAGCCATTCAGCTGCGGCAATTACATCCTCCATATCTCCGCCACCCCAGTCACCGATGCTTCTCTCCTCGAATGCCTTTCCGTATCCGGTACTCCCCCTAAAGTCTGGGGCAAGAACCAAATACCCGTGATTAACCAGTAGCTGAATCCTGGGGTGCCACCAATTAAAAGTCTGGTAGTTGGGTCCTCCATGAAGTCTGACAATCGCTGGAGGAAGTGTATCGTTCGGTTCACATATCGGTCTGAAAAGTAGCGCAGATATCTCCAACCCATCGAAAGAGGAATAAGTGACCTCTTCCGGTGTTACCAGTACTTCTTCATCGATGGAATCAGGCAAACCAAAGGTCAGTTGCAGTAACTCATTTGTATTCAGATCAATTGACCAAAGGTTAAAAGGATTCAGCGGGCCCTCGTGAGTAAAAACTAGTGATTTGCAATCAGATGTGAACTCCATGTCTGAACACAAACCTGCAGTTGGTCCAACAAGTTGCATCTCACCGCTTTTCACATCTGTTATGGTGATTCTTCGACTCCCATTCATGTCAACCTGACAAGCTAGTTTGGACCCATCCGGTGACCAGACCGGATTCCAGTAATTCCTTTCCCCCGTGGTCACCCATCTTATCTCATCTTTATGTAAATCCAGAATTCCGATATGGTAGCTACCGCTAACGTTTGAAGCAAATGCAATAGTCTTTCCGTCTGGTGACCATTTACCCCAACCGTTACGTTTTGCTTCCGGTCCGATTACACGCAGCTCTTTTCCATCCCGGTTAATCATTCTCATCTCATATTGGCTAAGTGGTCCCTGACCAATACTTCTGTAAAAGAGTAATCTGGATCCATCCGGAGACCACTGTGGATACTGATCCATCTCCGAGCCCGAGGTAAGACGAAGCAGATTTTTACCGTCAGCATCTATTGTGAAGATATCTATTGAGCTTTTATAGTTTGAACAGAATACAAGATGCTTGCCGTCATGTGACCAGGAAGAAGACCAAATGCTGCCCTCTTCCAGTTCAAGCAGTGTGTTTACAGTTCCATCAAATGGGTTGATCGTGCAAAGATCGCAACCTTTACCATCTTTCTCTGAATGTGCAAATGCTATCAGATCATTGTTTGATGACCAAGTAAGTGAAGTCTTGGAGCCAGGACATTCAGTCAGTTGTTCTGGTTCGAATTCTTTTATTTCCGCAAGGAATATTTGGGAAATACCTTTGGTCGTTCTGGAGAAAGCGACTGACTTACCATCGGGTGAAAGCGAGAAATCTCTAACAGTCTTTACTTCGCTAATGAGTTCCTCAGAAGTGAGCTGATGTGATCTCATGCCTTGCTTTCTCCCTTTCAATTTGTGCCTATCCTTTTGTATAACGCTCAGAATAGCCAATGCATTGATCCGGATAGCTGTATTCTCTTGCTTTGCATCTCGCTATTCTGTCTTTTGCCATTCTCTTGGTTTCTTCCGTTACGATCCATGGATTGGCCATCCAACACCAATCGCCATCAAGCCAGACACTTCCGACAAGCAGTCGCTGCAGTTCTCTACAGGTAGTTGTCTTACCGATACCGGGAGCGTCGTTGACTATGACGAGTTTCTTTTTCATGACATCATTTCATCAAGCATAACACTTAAATCACTAGCAGCAACAACAAATTGAGGTAAAATCGGAGTAGATTGTTGTCCGTGTGGATATTTTTATACTATTTCTCCTTGTATGCAAAAGCAATCATTACTTGGTTTCCGGATACAGAATGAGAAGCACTCATTTCATCCCCATAGCATTTGAGTATTTTAAATCCAGCTTTTTCAAGTTCATCCTTGTGCTCTCCGAGAGACCTTCTGCCGTTCATATCAGGAGGCATGTGCGCTGGAAAACTTACCTGAATTTTTTCTCCATTTGGCAGTTCAAATTTATTTTTTAGTTCTGGAATATTCCATTCTTTTGCTTCCTCAAATACGACTTCCTCAATGGGATTGAGTATATCCTTATCAGAGCTTTCATTGTGGAGGAATAGATATCCTCCTGGTTTTAAGACGCGATAACACTCGGACAAGTGTTTGTCACGAAGATGCTGTTCTCCCACAACGTGCAAAGTCCATATATTTATCGCAAAATCAAAACTCTCAGAGCTAAGATTCGTAGCAAACATGTCGCCTACAATAAATTCTACTATTTCCCCTTTATTTTGGGCTAATTCTTTTGCTTTTTCTATTACAGTCGGTGAAATATCTATTCCTGTCATTTGAAAGCCCTGCTCGGAAATAGTAATGGTATTAATGCCTGTTCCGCATCCAAATTCAATCCCGGAAACCTCCGGAACAAGGTTTACTGTTGATACAAACTCGTTCCAGGCACTGAGTATATGGCTGTTCATTTGTTTTTGCCTAAAAACTGATCCACTACCTAATATTTTCCTATAGCGTGTTTCGTGAACACGATAATAGTAATCTTTCGGAACTCTTACGACACGTTTGCTTCTATTACTTTTCACATTTCTCCTTAGCGCTTCGAATGAGTTGCCCTGCATTACCCAATTTAACTAAGCCGGTCAGCTCTATTCGATTGATCTCCTGTTCCATTTTTTTTCGCAGTGTCTTCCTAGGTAAAGAGAAAGCAGATCTTCTTCACTTGAGTATACCTTATGACCATTCGGATTGCCGTACTGCCTGGCGAGTTCCGAAGGCGACTCATGCACAAGATACTTCAGCCCCAGGGTTCCATCGTTCACGAACCGATTAATGATTGTTACTACATTGTCTCGCTTGAGATTCCCGAGGCACCACCAGTCCTCTAGTGTTCCAATATTCGAGAAGACGTCCCAATTGCTTTGCACGAAGAACCAAAGAGCTTCGGGAAGAGTACTCTGGGTTTTCAAGTATTCGCTATTGACAATATCGGAGAATAAGGCTTCCTCGCTTTGCCAGAGCACTTCTCTTGAGAAGTATTTTCTTGTCGACTCTAGAATGACTTCCGGGAGATTGATCAGCTGTTCTATCGTAGGTCTGAGATCCTCAATTTTCCGAGCTTCATGATCCGGTCCCGGTAGATGAATGAATAACAGAAACTCATCACCAAGTTTTCGAACCCGTTCTCGCAGCTTGAGCTTGTCGATCAGAGCGAGTAATTCGTTCAGCTCAGGAAGGAGTTTCGTGGTCAAGATAATCTGCCATCGCGGCTTCATACCAGCGTCGAGTAATCGCTCGCTGGCAATAAGTGCATCGTCAAATGCTCCCTTGCGGCGATGAAACCAGTCGTTCGTTACCCGTAACCCGAAAAATGATATTTGGCACACATCGGGTCCAACAGATTTGGCCCACCTGGCATAGGAATCATCCCTCGCAAGTCGCCAGATGCTGAGTAGTTCATATCGATCAGGGATTCCGTCTCCCAGTTCTGCTTCAAGATCGTAGAGTTTACGATAATCATCACGCAGGTCTGGTTCACGAAAGGATGTCGCGACCGATAATCTATTTATTGACGTATCCTCTCTAGCAATGAAATCGCGGAACAAAGAGGTGCCCCAGCGAACGTCTTGTTCAGAAAGCGTGTAGTTGTTAGCGGGTCCGAGCCAGCAATGCCGGCATCGATTCGGACAACCTTGCATGTCGAAAGCTAAGCCAATTTGATTTATGTCAATTTTCGGCATCGGATTTCCGTATTTATCCTTCCAAGAGATAACGATTTAGCTCAAAGACGGCAATGGAGCGAATCCGCTGCATTCATTTGAGTGAATTAAATCTCGCTGCTATTTCCAGAGCATCATGAATCCAT
>JAIORS010000103.1 GCA_021108005.1 Candidatus Aegiribacteria sp. | reverse complement strand
TTGAATTGTTTAAAATCAGCGGATTCCTGCAGGAAGCATACAGAATCATCAAACCGGCTGGTTATTATGTGGCTCTTTATTCGGAAGATCCGGTCACGTTTGATATTCTGCCTGTTTCCGATCTCAGACGATTTGCCGTGGCAGCGGATCTTTATGCCGGGCATGAGCAGTTCATCAGCACAGCGGAGAAAGTCGGTTTCAGAGTTATCAGTACGGAAGCTCTCGAAGGTACGAGGGGCACAAAAAGAATCACCGTATTCAGAAAAATATGATGAACAGTATCCATAAAATACGATGGAATCACTGAACGGATCTGCGTTCTTGTGACGGAGCATATTGAAAGTTATCAAATATAAGGAATATTGTCCTCAGACGAACAAGGGGCATGATTATCATGCCCCCTGCACATTGAAATTGTCTTACTGCAAGCAGTGTTAGAACTGCGTTTTAATACTTCCCCACGTGGCTTGCTCAAGTGAGGTCTCGCTGAACTCCACCTCGGCTATCCATTCAAGAGTACCGTATACAACATAGCTCCAGAAGAACTTGTCTATTTCAGGATTATAGGTGAGCCCGTATGACTTACTGAACGAAGTCATTCCGAGGTTACCTGATCCTTTATATTGTAAACTGCTACCATCGTATTCAAAGAGGAACCAGTCCTGAGTATCGTAACAGGTTACGAATATTCCGAGATTGGAGCCATATGGAAACACTGCAAGTCCACTCATCTGCCCCGGAATACTGGTGCTTACATCGAACCAGATGTAATTGCCGGTCTCGTCTATCCTGTAAAGATGATGATTGGAACCTGAGCTGCACGTTTCCCAGATGTAGTTTTGATCATTCCAGTAATCCATACCTCTGCTGTTTTGTCCGGCAGGATCTGCAAATGCAATTGACCAGGAACCTGAGTAATAATGCATATTACTGTTTGCAAATGAGTTTGCGTACCATCCGTAAGGCGCCGGCATGGAATGACAACAGCCAAATAGATTGCAACCGGGATTAGGTATTGTCCATACTGGGTTTCCGGAACCCGTTTGCACAGCTCTAACAAGTCCAGACTGGTTATCTACAAGCGAAATCTGGTTAGATGATTGAGTATCCAGACCGAGCATCTGGTCAGCAGATGCAACCTGGAAGGTATTTACAACACTAAGCACAATTGCGTCATTACCGGTGGGAGCAGTTCCAAAGGGAATAGAACTGTCACATCCGTCATCATCTACCCATCCAAAGGCGGTGACTGCAAGGACAAACAAAAAAGCACAATACTTCATTTTTATCTCCTTTCTATTAAGACAATAATGTATTATACAAAAAAACTACGAGAAAGGTATTAATTGGAGAATCCTGGTGGATCAATTCGTTTATAAGCCCGCAAAACTGGAAAGCAATTAACGAAAATGCTGAAGTACGAACGAGTAATTCAATCTCCCGTTGACAATAACCCGATAGAAATTACATTCTAAATCGAGTATAGTTGCATTCAATACTGTATACACCCGGAGGCATAGATGCTAAGGACCCTTTTATTCGCGATGGCCTTATTGGTCGCATTTGGTTGTGGCAATTCACCCGTTGATCCCGGGGCGGCGATAGTTATCGCTGACGAAACCGTATCCTATCAGGAACTCGAGCAGCTCCTCGGAAGATGTGGAGGCGATTCAGTTCTGGTGGAGATCACACTGAACAACCTTCTCAACAGCCGGTTAGTGCTTGTCGATGCCAGGAACCGGGGACTGAATGAGACGCCGAGCATACTCAGGTTCGCCTACGAAAAGGAGGGGGAACAAATCCGGAACATATGGCTGGCGCGAATCCTGGAGGAGAAGATCGTCCTGCCACCGGACACGGTAAAAGAGTATTACGACCAGCTGGGTACCATGGTCATCTATACTGTAATGAATGTTCGGGACAGCCTTCTATGCGACAGCCTAAGGCAACTGGCACTTTCCGGAGCCAACCTCGGAAATTTAGTGATGGATCATACCAGTATTCCGTTCGATGCGCATATCAGGGGTATTGTTGGACCGATCGACATGATGCGGACCAGCCTGATTGACATGGACTTGCTGGCAGGTCTTGAGCAGGGGCGAATCTCCCGAATGGACCTGTTCCCATCCGGATGGAGGTTCCTTCGCGTAGATTCTATTTACCAGGAGGAGGTTGAGCCCTTCGAGGATATCTCCGACTTTCTCGGTCATCACATCCTCTCAGATCTCAGGGATGATTACGAAGAGGTTCTAAAGGACAGCCTGAGCATTGTCTATAACCTCACCGTGACCGATGGCATTCCCGATCTGGTGGCTGAACATGCTTTGGACAACTTAGGAGAGTACTTTCCATACACTGAGGGAGAGCTTTCGCTGAACGCCTATACTTTCAATGGAGGGTCAAGGAGCCTGCTTGGGCTCGTTGAGAATATCGCGAGCCTTCCACAGGCAATGCCCAAATTCCCTACGAACCCCGAGTGGATTGAGGATTACTGCAGGATACTGGGGCTTTACGACATCATGGCCATGGAAGGAAGGGCTCTCGGCATGGATACACTCCCGGAAGTGATCTCCGAGGTTGAGAGACGCGTCAGCAGACATGTACTGGACTTGTATTACGAACAGGTGATAGAGCCTCGCCTGATACCTACCGAGGAGGAAATAGAGCAGGCCTACACTGAGAACTCACTGACGCTGGTTATACCGGAGAAGCGTGTCTTCGAGGTAATTGGAGCCATCGGAGTTGGACAGATCGAGGTTCTGTCAAGGATTGTTGCGCTTGGAGAGGAACCTTTCACGAGGGCCGAAGAGCTTACTCATCTCGCTGAGTTTACCGCCCGGGGCGAGTCACTTCTCACACCGGCCATGACCATTAGCGAGTTATATCCACCCTGGGACAGCTTGCTTTTCAGCGCGGAAATCGGGGAAATGCTGTTTTGTACGGTCTCCACTGAGAGGATACTTGTTTTTCGTCCGGTTGAGCTGATTCCGGAGAGGGCAGCCGAATTGGAGGAAGCCAGGGATCAGCTTGCTGATCTTCTCATCGGTGAGAGGGAGGAAGAGGTTGTATCCGCACTTGTAGACAGCCTCCGTAGTATTTATCGATATCAAGTGGATAGGGATTTCGTGAATGGGTTTATCATCGAGGGGGCAGAACCCGACCAGGAGCCTGTGTCCGAGATGCAGTATGCTCCTGTCGACAGCCAGTCAACCGATTAGTGTGTGAATGTTAGGAAAGTCGATTTTCAGTTATATCATAATATGCTGAAAAACATAGCACTTCTGTCCCGGTTTCACCGGTTTTTCAATTTGTAAAAACGATACTACATGAGTTACTGGAGCTTAATCAGGGGGCAATGGTATACTTATGAAATATAAAAGTAATTGGAAATATCTCAACGTATAACACTTGTTTAAAAATCAATTTGGAACAAATTCGGCTATTCCGGATATGTATAGATGTTCCTGCAGGAATAAAGTTCATTAACCCTATTAACAATCTAAGGAGATTCATAATGAGAGCTACGGAGCTGGTGCTTGCCGCGATCATGCTTCTTACGTCCGGTGCTGTTTTCGCCGGACAGGGATGTATGTATGAACACGAAATTGCGAATCACATCAATACTGCCTTTGACATAGAAAACGGCACATTCACGGAGAACGCATATGCAATTCTCACCGGTGCCCTGGAAATGGTCGACGAGAACCTGGAAGATGTCCAGGCTGATCCGGCTCATCTTGAAACGATTCAGATGATAAAGAGTAATGTTCTTTACAATCTGGCATGTCTGGAAGCACTGCAGAACAATACAGAAGAAGCTTTCATGTGGCTCGAGAAAGCAATCGACACTGGTTTCAATGATCGGGAGTGGATGGAATCGGATGCCGACCTGACAGGTCTTCACGAGGATCCAAGATTCGATGGGCTTCTCATGAAGATTGGAACTACATAAACGTACTGAAAACAAAGGATTAACCTTTCTGGAAAGGTATTCTAATATGGTTTGGAATGAAGGGTCGGGGCAGCATGCTCCGGCCCTGTCCTTATCGTGTAACCAGAGGGGACGTACCACACTTCTTCAACAAGCTTTGATAACTCGTTATTACCTGTTCTCAAGCATGTTATTAAGATCGCTCACATTCTGCCGAATCCGGACTAAGATAGAATCGTATCAACACCGGATGTAATAAACCGGACCATACACATCGGACATGATTCAAGCGAAGTAAACAGTGTAAATCCATTCAATTCTGAGATCAATAAGGGAATGAGACTTCCTCAAGCAGTTTCATGGCAGGGGCAATATCCTCATCCGAGAGGCATCCGAAACTGATCCTCAGATGGTTTTCTCCCGCTTTCCCGAAAGCGGATCCGGGTATTGTCCCAAGTCCATATTCATCAAGCAGGTAAAGAGATGCCTCCTGCGATGACATACTGCTCTGGAAGGCTGCAAGAGTGAAAAAGGCTCCGCCTGCTTCACGCCATTCGAGTGCGCTGCTGTGGTCAAGAGCTTCCCTGCACAGTCCAAGGCGGTATTCCACTCCGTTTGACATATCCGTGATCCAGTCCACTTCCAGAAGAGCTTTTTCCAGCAGAAACTGTGAGGGTGAAGGAGGACATATAACAACTGAATCCTGAACTTTCAGAGCCTGTTCCAGCAGATCTGCTGAGCCAAAGAGATAACCCAGTCTCCACCCGGGCATACCAAGGCTTTTTGAGAAACTGCCCAGGGTAAGTACGTGCCTGCGATGTTCATTTTGCCATGGATGCCATGAATCTTCGGTGAATACGAATCTTTCGTAGGTTTCATCTACGATGAGAAAAGTGCTTGTATCCGCAGTCATATCGGTTATCTGCCTCATCACCGCATCGGGAATGACTTTGCCCGTGGGATTACCCGGATTCACTACGACCAGTGCCGATACTTCCGGAAGTATCCTGTTCAGCTCATCCAGCGGTACTGTCCAGCCCTCGTTGTCTTCGATCAAGGTTATTGAACGTAAACCGAGATCACAGAACTTTATGGCAAACACATGATCGAAATAGTAGGGTTCTATAACCACTATGTTGTCACCGGGCGTTGATGCGGTAAGAAGAGCGCTGAGAAATGCCTGACTCGCTCCGCACGTAAGATGGATTTCGCAATCTGGATCCAGATTAATTTCCCTCCTTTTTCTGAAATCATCTGTCACAGCTTTCCGGGCCCACGTAAATCCGGGGTCAGGGCAGTACCTGTGAATTAATGGCTCCTTGAATATGCCTGAAAGGTCATCAAGAACACTGGATGGCGGTGAATACCATGGAGCAGCCTGAGCCATGCTGTAAATTCTTCTTCCTGACGACTTAAGCTCAGAAACC
>JAIORS010000102.1 GCA_021108005.1 Candidatus Aegiribacteria sp. | reverse complement strand
GAATTGCCGCTAGATTAAAGGTAAAGTATACAGCAATCCACTGAGCCTTAGCGTTATGCCAATTACACCATCAGAAAAGTACTTGACTTCGTCGTTGATACACGTATAGTATACGTGCAACAGCTTGAAGAGGTGGATAACATGCAGAAAAAACTGACTTTGACTATCGATGAGGAGGTCTACAACGGTCTCCGTCAAGTCATAGGACCAGGGAAAATTAGTCATTTCATCGAGGACCTTGTTCGACCACATGTGGTCAAACAGGATCTTTATAAGGCGTATCAAGATATGGCAACTGATTATGTGCGTGAAACCAAGGCTCTGGAATGGGCCGAGGCTACATGCGGAGACATAAATCATGAAGAGAGCTGAAGTCTGGTGGGTAAATTTCGGCCCCTCCGTAGGAGGTGAAATCCAGAAGCAGCGACCGGCTGTAATTGTGAGCAATGACGCCGCCAATCAGTTCTTGAACCGCGTGCAGGTTGTTCCTCTGACAGGTTCCACAGATAGGATCTACCCGAGTGAAGCCTATGTAACCCTCAAAGGCAAGCGCTCCAAAGCGATGGCAGATCAACTAACCACGGTAAGCAAGCAACGTCTTATCAATAAAGTTGGATCGCTTTCTTCAGCGGATATGCAGAACATTGCCAGGGCCATCACAACACAACTCGATCTCTAAGGTAAAATAAGACATCTCGATGCATCGCTTGAAAGCACTTCAGGCAATAGAAAAGAGAAGCATGATCAAAGCTTTTGTATTTGATTTTGATGGAACACTGGTTGATTTTGTTGAATCTGATATTGCCAGCTTGAAATATATTTATAGCCTGACAGGCATGAACCACCGGGAAGATGTTTTTATCGAAAAAGCAATCTCCAATATCATCCATTTTCATGAGCTCGTTGATAAAGGCGAAGCTGATCCAAGAACAATGCACAGGTATAGACTCTTCAACACTTTCAAAGAACTCGGTTTTCAATGGGATGAATTTTATTTAGATCGATACAAAACAAACCTATTGCATAAAACAAAACCATATCCCGGTGCAGATAACCTGCTCAGGTTTTTACTGACCAAGGGAAAACTTGGCTTAATTACAAATGCCTATGATCCAGAAATGCAAAGGAAAAGGATAATAGCTTCCGGGTTATTCGATTTCTTTGATGAGATCCTTATCGCAGGAGAAGAGATTTATTCTAAGCCCGACCCTCAAACATTTCATCTGATGAGTAAAAGGCTTAATTTTAAACCTATTGAATGCATCTTCATTGGCAATTCCCCAGAATTTGATATTCAAGGAGCAAATAGTGCAGGTATGATAACAATTCTGATACATAGGAGCCGGAAACAAATCGGACAAAAACCAGATTATCAAGTTGATAGTATAGAAGAGCTTGGCATACTATTGGAGAAACTAATTGCATAACAATCAGTTACAGCAGAATGTCAACACTGTTCTGTCTTATTATCCATCTGCTGAACTGAGACGTTATGGATATATGAAATAGGAGGGCAATATGGTTTTTGGAACGATCCTCACAGCAATACTGATATCCGTCACCAATCTTACAATCACTGAACCAATCGACGGAGAGACATACGATGGTGACTGGCTACCGCTCCGGGCCATCGTTGAGAATGAGAACGTGGTTCCGGACTCAGTACACTACTCCCTTAACGGTCAGGTTACTATTCTGATACCCCGATTGAACACAGACTGGTACACCTATATGGCCAATGATAACCGTACTGGATTCTCTGAATCTCCTGCACCACATAACAATACAATTCTATGGACAGCTCCTGTGACAGGTATGGGACACGAGTTCGTCTCGCCGGTGATCGTGGACGGACGTGTCTACCATGCATCAGAGGAGCAGAAGATTGCCTACTGCCTTGATGCGGCAACCGGATCAGAAATATGGAGATTTGAAAACATAGGTGACGCTATCGATGACGCAATGTGTGTGAAAAACGGTAAGGTTTATCTGGCCTCTGATTCTATCTGGTGCCTGGACGCCCTTACTGGTGAAATCATCTGGACCTTCGGAGACAATAATCCCTGGGGTTTCAGCGGACCTCCGGTTCCGCATCAGGGGAAAGTATTTGTAAGTAGCAATTATATTTATTGTTTGGATGACATTTCCGGTGAGGAAATTTGGAAAATTGATTCAGTTTTTACTTCCAGCAGCATGACAGCCTGGAATGATATGCTTTTTGTTCCTGGCAATGTTTCCGTTGATCCATCTTTTCATGCTTTGAATATTGAGACTGGTGAGATTTTATGGGAGAATGAGAATGCCGGACATCATGATTCATCACCTGTACTGGTTGACAGCACTATCTACATCGGAACGATGAATCCTGGGCAATTACTGGCAATTGATCCTTTCGACGGTTCCCATGTTGTTCTAAATGAATTCAGTTATAGCATCGAATCAACGCCGGCTGTTCATGGGATTCGTGTATTCTTAGGCTCCTATCCCTCGGTCTACTGTGTGGATCGACTTACAGGCGATGTTGAATGGGAATTCGAGATTCCGAATGGCGATTACCTGCACGCCTCAGCCGGAGTGGCCGACGGGCTGGTCTTCTGGGGAGATCATGATGGTTGGGCCCCTGCCGATTCAACTGTATTTATCCATGCAGTAGATACTCAAACCGGTACTGAGGTCTGGAACTACGAGATCACAGATGCGTGGAAGGGTGTCCTGTCAAGTCCTGCCATTACTGACGGCGTGATGTACATAGGAGCAGGGGATGGCTACCTCTACGCCTTCGGAACCGGTCTGAAGTACACTTACAAAGAAGATTATTTCTATGCTGATGTAGGTCCTAATGAGCTAATAGTGACCTCATTTGATAACGGAACTGCTGTAGCCACAGATACCATCAACTTCACTGTAACGCAAACTGGCATCACCCTGGATCTTTCCAGCAGGCTTGATCTACGTGCCAGTCCGAACCCATTCTACTCTGCGGCATCAATCTCATTCGAGCTTTCCGAGCCTGGATGGACGTCAGTAACAGTGTACGATATGTCAGGAAGAATCGTGAGAATACTTGAGAATTCTGAGCTTGAAGCTGGTCAGCACTCCATCGTCTGGGATGGAAGGAGAAAGAATTGTGAGCCTGTTTCGGCAGGACTTTACTTATGCAGAATTCAATCCTGTGGGATTTCTGAAACCAAGAGCCTGTGTTTGTTGAGATAAGAACCATAACCAGAGGCTGCAGTGGAATAGTGTCTGCTTAAGCCAAACTCCAGCTGGATACTATCCACTGAGCCTATTGTTATGTGAAAGGAAAACAGATTGAAACAATCCCCTCCTGATTGGTATGACAATCCGGAATACTGGGAAGCTAATCGCTCTTTCATTTGGAGCGAGAAAAGAATCGAAATGTCCGAAGTCGCTGCTGAAAAAATCGCAGAACTCCTGGAAATGAAACCAGAAGAATCAATCCTGGATATGGCATGTGGATTCGGAAGACACTCCTTAGCGTTATCCAAACAAGGGTACTCTGTCACCGGAGTTGACCTGAATTCAAACTTCATTCATGAAGCTTCAGTAAAGGCAGAAGAATCAGAGCTTGATGCACGTTTCCTTTGTGCGGATATGCGGGATTTCGTGGAACCAGAGAGCTTTGACAATATCATCATCATGTATAACTCCTTCGGTTACTTTCAGGATCCACAGGAAGATCGGCAAGTCCTTGACAACTGTTTGCAGTCTCTGAAATCTGGGGGCAAACTACTGCTTTCAGTTATGAGTCGTGAGCATATCATGCAGCACCAGAGTTCAAACCAGTCTAGATACTGGCATGAAGCAGAAGATGGAAAGATTTGGCTTATAGAAGCTACAGCCAATGAAGATTGGACTTGGAATACTATTCGCTGGATAGTCCTCAAGGACAATAAGCGCCAAGAATATACCTATGGCTCGCGTATATATAACGAGCCCGAGTTGCGAGATTTATTGCTTTCTGTTGGCTATTCCCAAATTCAAGCATTTGGGAGTCTAAGTGGCAAACGTTACAACGATGAATCACATCATCTGATTCTTCTTGCACAGAAGCTAAAGGGAAATATATGAAGCACATAACA
>JAIORS010000101.1 GCA_021108005.1 Candidatus Aegiribacteria sp. | reverse complement strand
TTCAATTCTGTCAGCTGCCCTTGCAGGCACCTGCCTTGTTATTCCCGTGATAATCCGAACCACCGAGGAAGCGCTGAAGGCAGTTCCAAATTCCTACAGAGAAGCATCCCTGGCTATGGGCGCAGGTAAGTGGGAGACAATATGGAAGGTTGTTCTTCCATCGGCGATAACCGGGATATCTACAGGCATCGTACTCAGCGCCGGAAGGATTGTCAGTGAAACAGCAATATTCTATGTAACCCTGGGTGGAAGCTACAGAACCCCAACATCCCTCATGTCCAGCGGAAGAACAATGGCTCTTCACGTTTATTATCTGGCCATGGAAACCAGGGCTTTCGATAAGGCTCTGGCTACTGCCGCGGTACTGGTTATACTGATCGTTCTACTTAATCTGGTAATCAACACTGTATCGAGATGGCTTTCCGCATGAAAAAAGAAGGAGTAATGGAAACAATAGACTATTCGCTGTATTACGGAGGTTTCAAAGCTCTGAACAGTATAACCATGGACATTCCGATCAACAATATAACCGCTATCATCGGACCCTCCGGCTGTGGAAAGAGTTCTTTGATTCGAAGCTTTAACAGAATGAACGATTTGATAAGCAATTCCAGAACGGAGGGCAGCATTCTCGTAGATGGAGAAGATATTTACTCTCAGGATGTAGTCAGACTCCGGAAAAAAGTGGGAATGGTTTTTCAGCGGCCGAATCCTTTTCCGAAATCCATTTTTGCTAACGTTGCGTACGGTCCCCGTATTCATGGTATCAGAGATAAGTCGAAGCTTGCGGCAATTGTTGAAAGCAGTATAAGGGACGCTGCTCTCTGGGATGAGGTCAAGGATGACCTTGGCAAATCGGCTTTTTCCCTTTCAGGGGGACAGCAGCAGAGGCTCTGCATAGCGAGGGCATTGGCAGTGGAACCGGAGGTTATTCTCATGGATGAACCTGCATCCGCCCTTGATCCGGTCGCTACTTTGAAAATAGAAGAACTCATGGAGAAGCTTAAAAGCAAGTATACCATTGTGATTGTAACACATAACATGCAGCAGGCTGCAAGGGTATCGGATTTTACAGCCTTCCTGTTGACGGATTCCAACAGATCCGGTAACCTGATTGAGTTTGGAAAGACCAGCGATATATTCACTAATCCGGTTGACACCAGAACTGAAGACTATATCTCAGGCAGGTTTGGATAAAGGAGAGAAGATATAATGCCAAGAGAGACATATGAAGCGGAAATGAACAGCCTCAGGGAAGAGCTGCTAAAACTCTCAAGGATGGCTGAAAACGCACTTGGTGAATCTGTCGGTATCCTCAAGGAAAGACTGTTCAGTGAGGGTAAGGAACTCGTTCTGAATGATGAGAAGATCAATCTCCAGTGCCATGATATCGAGGAACAGTGTCTTAATATAATCGCCACACAGCAGCCGGTTGCGGGTGACCTGCGTTTTCTATTCGCGACCATGCAGATAGCGATGGAACTTGAAAGAATCGCGGATTATGCAAAGGGCATAGCGGTGATTAACAGCAAGATTCCTCCTGGAAGCCATATACAGCCTCTTGTTGATATTCCCATAATGCAGCGGAAGGTAAAAGAGATGCTCGAACTGTCCATAGATTCATTCCTTAACCGCGATATAGCGATAGCTGAGAGGTTACCGGCAATGGATGTTGAAATAGACATGCTTTACGAACAGGTCTTCAGAAAACTTGTTACCCATGTAATGCAGAATCCGGACAGCATAGCGGATGCCATGCTGCTGACTTTTGCTGCCCATAACCTGGAGCGAGTCGGAGACAGGGTTGTCAATATATGCGAACGCGTTGTCTACCTGTGCACCGGTGAAGTGGTGGACATGAGCTGAGATACTCTTCTCACCCCATGCATTTTAAACCATTCTATAAACGGAACTGCTGTAGCGGGTCTGATTACATTTGAATCTCTATATTGGAACCGGTTGACGCTTTAGTCATATGTATTAAATTGTATTCAGTTTATTGTATCGTTTGTCCAGACGAAAGAATCAGGAATTGCTTTTTTAACAGGAACCGGGAAAACCTTCCGATCACGTGAATAGAACGGATACGGAGTAACGAATGCGTACTTTTCCTGAAGCATTAATCCGCTTATGTGTATCCTTCGCCCTGGCTGTATTTCTTGGAGTGGGGCCTACCGGTCTCCCTCATATGCAATTACTTCATTTAAAACAGACAGCATCCCGCGAAAACCCGATAGAGGCTTTCAACCTTGAGCGGAAACTGTCACGCTCTGGTTCGATCCAGACAACGTCTTTATTCAGTTTCCCTGACACACTGAGACATAATCACGAACACTGCGCTTTCTGCAGTGGACATATGTATTCACAGTGTGCGGATATTAATGAATGCGTTCCCTGTCTTACAGTACTCGACATCGATGCATCGCATCAGGAAACCATACATATCTCTCCTCAGCCTGCTGAACTGACCATACGCTCACGAAGCCCTCCTTTCACAAATGCCTGATTGATCAGCTGACATAACAGTTGGTGACTTACCCGGTTAACACATATCCGGATAATCGAATAAACCAATGAGGAGGCGGTTTGCGAAAAACAGGATTACTAATCCTGGTATTTGCTATGATTACTTCATTATCTTGCCAGGATTATGATATAAGTGAAGTAGTTGAAGATTCCTATCTGTTTTCCAGGGACAGCATTGATGCAGAACCATCACTACGCAACACTCGATTTTTCTGCGAATTGGAAATCAGCGATTCGCTGACGGAATCAGCATCGGCAAACAGAGGATCACCTATGCATGCTCCCGGGCAGCGGAACATGTCCACAGCCTGGTTCTTCAATCAGCCCTGGGCAGCAACTTTCATATGGGGGAAGATGGTTCGCGATTCACTTCTGCTTCTGGGACTAGCGTTCGTGGTAGTATTCATTACCAGACCGAAAAAGGGAGGTGGATCGTCTTGAATGATACCGCTTACGGTTGCATTGAAGTGGACAGGAAATACAGGTTGTATCTTGCATTCCTGATTGTTGCTCTGCTCATGCTGCTGTTGACGCGCGATGTTGACTCTTTCCATACAGCCTTTCTCAGCTTTTCCGGCATTGTTCTGGAAGCTTTCCCGTTCATGCTGCTGGGTTCACTGGTTGGCGGAATCATTGAGGAATACATGCCGAAAAAAATGGTGAATTCGTTGAAAGATGGACGTCTGAAATCAGTACTGCTGGGTGGCTTGATCGGCTTCGCGGTTCCCGTTTGTGAGTGTGCCGTTGTAACTGTTGTATACAGGCTGATCAAGAAGGGGGTATCTCCAGGTGCGGCAATTGCTTATATGCTTGCGGGACCTACTATTAATCCAATTGTTGCTCTCTCCACTCTCGTGGCTTACAGGTTCTCATGGAAGATCATGGCTTTGCGGATAATAGGGGGATATACAATCGCTGTTATCGTGGCTCTAATAGTACAGAAGTATGCGGGAGATTCGCTGATCAGAAAGGATATCACTTCTCAAAAGACATGCAATCTGATGGACAGTGGGGAATCCGGAAGCCGGTGGAGCAGAGTTATTCGAACCGCTGCCGGGGATTTCGTCATTGCAGGTAAATATCTTGTTATGGGAGCTTTCCTGGCGGGGCTTCTTCAGTCTATTGTCAGCCGGAGTATAATCTCGGGAGTCATCGCGAGCCCTGTCATGTCAATCCTGATGATGATGGGCCTCGCTGTATGTCTCAGTATATGTTCTGACGGAGATGCCTTCGTGGCGGCCTCATTCGGTAAGAACGCTTTCCCATTATCCTCACAGATGTCATTCATGCTTATTGGACCAATGCTGGACATCAAACTTATGCTGATGTACAGAATCGTCTTCCGGAAAAGGGCCATTCCTGTAATCGCGATAAGCGTGATTGCAGTGGTTCTATGCGTTTCATACCTGCTTCATGTTCTGGGACCGGTATTCACATGAAGAAGCCACAATCGATTCCAACGCTTCTTAAAATGCTGGTATACACCGCCTGGATGGTAATGCTCGTTCTGTTGCTTCTTAACGGAAGGTACAAAATGCATATAGCCATTCATCTATGGCCGATTATTGCTATCGGCGCGATTCTATCCGGCTTGTTTCTTGCCTCTCTCGTACTATCTCCGGTACTCCTCAGAAAGGAAGAAGAGAGCAGAGCGGATCTGGTTGATACCGGTATTCTTCTTTTTCCACTGATTTATCTGGTTTTCAGTGCCGGGGATCAACTTGGTGCATACGCTTATTCGAGAAGAAGTATATCCATGGTCGAATCCCTGGACGGAATTGAATTGCAGCCCGGATCATCCGGATTACAGAATACGGTCATGCATACAGACCTTTACTCACTTTTGTCCGATTACGGATGTGCTTTCGAGCGTACAGTCACTCTTGAGGGTTCGCTGATTAATACGGACAGCATTTCCGGAAATATGCCTGTACTGTTTCGCTTCCTGATTGTCTGCTGTGTTAATGATGCGATTCCTTACGGAATCTATCTTGAAGGAGGTTCAGTCACAGGAATTCCCGATGATCAGTGGCTGAGGGTTACAGGAACAGCAGATACTCTGATTATTAATGAAGAAGTATTCCCATTTATTAAAGACCTTGAAATCACTGTTTTAGAATCGCCGGAATGTCCATATATGTATCCATAAGTGATATATAGCTGCATATTGAGAAGGGGAGCTTTGAATATGGATCAAAACAACAACTCAATTCCAGAAGAAAACCGCGGAAAACGAACGTTTTCATCACGAGTGGTCCGTTTCGCTGCCTGGTGGTTCGGTTATACCGGTTTACTTGCGTCAACAACCCCTTGCCCGTTCTGCGGCAGCAATGGATGTCCTTCCGGAATAGGGATCAGCAGTCTTATCGGAGCCCTTTTCGCATTCCTCACAAGCAGAGGAGAAAAGGGTTCTGGGAGCGGGAATCAGCGGAATAAGTAACCTTCACGGTAATATGGAAAAATCGAGCAATATGGACGAAGCGTAGACAGAGAATCCTGAAAGCCGTAAAGTGTATTGTGTATTATGAAGAACCTGTATAACTTCGTTCCACAATCAATTATATATTGCTGAAGTTTTTAAGGAACACAGCAGACATCAAATAACTCCGGAGTATTTCTACAGTGAAAAAGATTAAGAATAGCATTATCATATTCAAGGATCTGTTCGATATAAACAGGATACAGAAACTCCAGGATGCATTTGCCTCAGCAACAGGTGTAGCCTCCATAATCACAGACCCTGACGGAAAAGCTATTACCCGTCCGAGCAATTTCACAAGATTCTGCAGAGACATCGTAAAAAAGACAGAGAGAGGATGCAGCAACTGCAGACATTCCGATGTTATTACAGAAAAGGCCATTGCAAGCCCTGACGCCGATGGACCGGTGATAACGAATTGTTTAAGTGCCGGCTTATGGGATGCAGGAGCGGGCATATATCTTGGTGAAAGACATATTGCGAACTGGCTTATCGGCCAGGTTAGAGATGTTGAAACGGATGATTCAAAGTTTCTGTCGTATGCCCACGAGATAGGTGTAGATGAAGATACGTTCATGGAAGCTCTTGCTGAAGTAACATCCATGAAAAGAACACAGTTTGAGAACGTTTGCAAAACTCTCTATCTGATGACCAAGCAACTTTCAGAGCTTGCATTCAGGAACGAAGCTCTTAGCAGGGAAATGGAAGCCAGAAAGAGTGTGGAAGAGGAGCGCAGGAAGATCGAAGCGCAGATGATGAATACGCAGAAACTTGAAAGTTTGGGCGTACTTGCAGGTGGAATTGCACACGATTTCAACAACATGCTTATGGTCATACTGGGTTATGCGGATCTTGCCCTGACATCAAATCCAGCAGGAACGCAAACACACAGACAGCTATTGGAAATTAAAAAGGTGGCCAGACAGGGCGGTGATCTCTGTAACCAGATGCTTGCCTACTCCGGCAGGGGTCAATTCGTGATTGAAAACATCAATATAAACGAGATGATCCATGAAATAGCGCAAATGCTGAGTATGACCGTATCGAAAAGCACTGTACTACGTTACGAACTCGCCAATGATCTGTGTTCTATTCAGGGTGATTTGAGTCAATTGAGGCAGGTAGTAATGAATCTCGTTACAAATGCTTCTGACGCGATTCACGAAGGACAGGGTCTGATTACTGTCTCAACCAGTGTTTCGGGAAGGAGTCAGATAAAGGAACTGGGAAGCCTGATAAAAGGAGATCTGTCGTCGGAAAAATATGTTCTCCTCGAAGTCACTGACACCGGATGCGGAATGAATAAGATGACGATAAACAAGATTTTTGATCCTTTCTTCACAACCAAATCAACCGGCAGAGGACTTGGGATGGCGGTCGTTCTTGGGATTGTGAGCGGGCATAAGGGCACAATAAAGGTTGATAGTCAGCCAGGTGAAGGGTCAAAATTCAGATTGTTCTTTCCGGCAGCTTCAGATGAAAGCACTTGTTAAAAAATGACAAAACCCGTTACCGGAGAGCTGCCCGAATCACGAATCGATGGAACAATTCTTCCTGTTGATGATGAAGAGGGCGTGAGAGACGTTCTTTAGATAAGCTCGGATTAAATTCACTCCGTTTTGTGTGGAAATACTTCGCGGATTGCTTTTCCTCCGCCGGTGAGCCACCACAACGGAATGTAGATCAATGATGGCAGGAGCAGAGCAGGGAGGAATGGCAAGCCGCGTATCAGAATAACAGCTGCGAATGCCGGTATTGAGACAAGTATGGAAATGGCCGCCTCCTTCCAGATCGGTAGAGAATAACCGATTCTCCTGATATATACCCAGTAGCTTACGATTACCAATAAGTTTCCAGCAACATAAAAAATCCCGGCGGAGGGCAGCCCTATCACGGGCAGAAGCAGAAGATTGCCACAGATGACGAGTATCAGTGCCGCGGTCGTGACAGGTATAACCACCTTGAATTTACTCAAAGCCAGAAGAGCTGAAATCAGTATGTTCCAGAGATACAATGCTGCAAGTCCTCCAAGGCATAAATAAAGACATAACTGCATTTCCGAAGAGCTGAAATTTCTCAGGTATTCGCTTCCCCATATGAACCTCAGGAATCTGTCTCCGGTTGAAAAGACCGAAAGGGACAGCGCTACAGTAAGACCGACAAAAATTCTGGACATGTTGCCGGTCTGCCGTTTATACCCGCCATTCTTGAATGATCTGCAAAGAGACGGGAACAGTGCCCCTGGCAACAATGTGGGAACGACCAGCAGCAGCATCAATTCTACAATTTTAAGACACTCCTGCCATGCTGCCACTGCGTTTTCACCGAGCATCTGTCTGATCAGAATATTGTCGGCCCTTTGATGGACGATGCCAAGAAATCCCATAATTCCAAGTGGTAGCGCGGCAATGAAGAGTTCCTTTATTCTTCCCTTATCGATAGAGGGCAGTATTGAGAATCCTATCTTTCTTGCGAATACAGCTGCAGCAATAACTGCAGCAAGAGTTCTTATGACATAGGCAAAGGCAATTACAGTGAGATCCATTTTAAATTGAATAAAAGTAAGTACGGCTATCAGACAGATCGCGCCCATTGTTATTCTGCAGATAGATTCGTAAACCATTTTTTCCCTTGCTCTGAAAACCGAGTAGATCATTTCAGCAAAGGATTCGAAGAAAACCGAAAAGCCGATAATCCCGAGAACAAGCATTCTCTCTGAGGACATATTCAAAAGGAAACCTGCCAGAATCAGAAGAGGAAAACCAAGCAGCGAGAGGATTATCCGGAGAGTAATGGAAGTGGAAAGCAATCCCTGAGTATCGGTGGGACGTACGCTTGAACGCATATTAAGAACCAGCGAAATACCCATATCGGAAAAGGAAAAGTACAACTGTCCAAGTACCACCGCAAAGAGCAAGCAGCCGAAATCCGTATTGGACAGATACCTTGAGAGCAGCATAACCGAAACAAAGAGAGAACCTTTTCCAATAAGCTGGCCAGCCAGCATGAATGCGCTGTTTGCAGCCTTTGAGGATTTGTTGATATCTGTGGAGTTATCCTTTTTATCAGAATGGTAGGTGCTTCTGAATCCCGATCCAGCATTTTTCAATATACTTGACCTGGAAAGGGTAACCAGAGGTTACAGCAGAGCTGCTTTGCGGCCTTGTATTCTTCATAACTTTCGTATGGCAGTGCAGTTCTCCTGTCTTCCTGGCATCGTTAATTTTTGCCTGATGGAAGGCTAAAATACGCAACTAACCGAAAAGTAACAACACTGTCCATTGAAATTTGTTGCCGGAAAACAGACACAGTATACATTGCTTATGGGTGTTAGTTCTTTATTCCTTCTGCTCATCGGAAAGCCCCCGGCAGGTAGAGATGCTCATATCACTGCGGAAACAGACCTTCTTCCATTAAAAAAACATCGTATGTCTGCCAGTCCTCTATAATTGTGCAGTCCACTTCGAGCTTTCGCAGGATGTCTTTCATTCTGCTGAATTATCCTTCAGAATACTGTACAATCGCCATGTCTTCGTAATATATCATTGACAGAATGGATATGATGTATAATACTGGTGTATACATTGGAGGTGTGTAATGGTGAGAACACAGATTTATCTTACAGAAGAAGAGCGTGACAAACTGAGCGCCCTTGTCAAAGCAACGGGCAAGAGGCAGTCAGAGCTTATCCGTGATGCGGTCGATATGTATATAGACTTGGCCAATGGAAGCCGCCGAGATTCAATTCTGAATAAAGCAGCTGGCATGTGGCGAGATCGCAAGGATCTACCTGACTTCAGCTCAGTACGGCTTTCATGGGACAGGAGTTAAGCTGTGTCTGGCCCTGTTCTGGTTGATACAGATGTGATAGTAGATTTTTTAAGGGGTCACCCGAAGGCCGTTGCTCTCGTAAATGCACATTCCGTCCGGATCATTCTGTCCAGCATAGTTACTGCGGAACTCTACGCCGGTGTAAAGGGTGATAAAGAATTGGGCACTCTGGACAGTTTCATTTCCCTGTTCCGAGTAGTTCCTGTATCCGCCGCAATTGCCCGAAACGGTGGTCTTTACAGAAAAGCCTTTACCAGAAGTCACGGGATCGGACTGGCTGACGCTATCATTGCTGCCACTGCAGAAGCTGAATGCGCTGATCTTATTACGTTGAACATCAAACACTTCCCCATGTTCGAAGGCTTGAAACCGGCTTACACCAAGACGTAGAAAGGCCAGTTCGCCGCTACGGTCGAAGAGCTGATCTGTATTCTACCTGAAACACCGACAAATTTTCCGAGCTATCCGCAGGCGTTTATCTGGTTCAGCTGGCAAAAGGTGACATTATCTCAACAAAGGGAGTATCTGTAGTGAGGTAGAACGTACTCTACCGGCTACGAAAACTGAGAAAATTTCTTCAGACGTTTGAATTGTCTTATCAAAAGTGTTAAGCCCCATAGCAGAGCTAGAACCATAAATAGCTTTCCGGTTATTTCAGTAATGTTCGCGATCAGGTGATCATGTCTGAGCAGGTTCAGCTCGGAAAGTATGAAATTCCAGTCATGGAATCCATAAGGGGATGAAGCGCCGGTGTTGCCGCCGAGCAGCGGCAGACTCATTGACCTTGCGTCATTTATATAGGGAGCCATATCCAGTATACTCTCTCCAGTCCACCAGAAACCTATTGAGGCGCCAAAGGTGTCGCGGGTTTTGATCAGAAGAACAAGAGTGCAGACTAATGGCATGATAACCTGTCCCAGGCTTCCGCCAAGGGAATGCAGTACTCTGCCAAAAGGCAAGAAAGCAATATGACCCGCTTCATGAAAAGGCAGGTTCACAAGGTGCATGAAAGACTTCCCAACGTAATTGCTTTCTATGGAACACTGGAGGAATTTCAAACTCCAGATGAAAAGAAAGATGAAAACGATAAGCCTTCCGATGAAGTACACCACTTCAATTTCATCCTTTGTGTGAAACATATAGTTAAGAATTCGCTTAAGAAAAGATGTTTTGTCCGTTTCCATAGAATGTGATATTTTCAGCAATTCCTGGTAATCCCGGGGTCTGTACTGGCTGAAGATCAGTCCGCAACGGATACACTCCGTGTTTTCATCATTCTGTTCATGTCCGCACTTCGGGCAGTTCATATCACCTTTTTCAGATTGTATTACTTCAAATGGTAGTTCCGCTACCAACATATACCTTCTTAATATAGTTCTGATCGTATCCGGATTGTCAATCCTTTTCGAGATCAATTCTTATGATTTGGAATTATTCGTTCCTTTGACACGAATCCGAAGCGAACTTATCATTAATCAGAATTAATCCTGTCATGAGGGAAGCCTGGGAAAAGACCGGGTACAAATTGGAAGAATCAAATATGAGTGTAGCTTCAGACATTTAACTGTTGGCTTTCTTTGAATTCGCTATTATACTTAAAATGATGAATAAATATTTCGCAAAATATGATGGAGAAAAAATGAAAAATACAGTTGTTTTGTCAATTCTGTTGGTATTGATTTCTATTCCAACCCTGGCGCAGGCAACGATTCCGGGTGAGTACATCGTTCAAACATATATCGATGAAGATGGAAATATGATTGATGAGATTGTTGTTCCCGGCAGGCCGCCAATTGATCACAGAGAACCGTCAGTTGAATTGCCGGAAGTGTTGGTAAGCGATGGAGTTAACATTCTGCCGGAAGTTCCGGCGTACGATTGGTGCTACGGATGCTCTGCGACGTCCGGGGCAATGATAGCAGGTTATTATGACAGGGATAATGGAACATCGTATCCAAATATGTATTCCGGACCTGCAAACGGTGGTGTTGCTCCAATAACGAACACCGTGTGGGGAAATGGAGAATGTCCTTTGAGCGCAACTCATCAGGGATATGATGGTTTGTCTGTGAGAGGGCATGTAGATGATTACTACGATAGTAATGATACAGCATTAGACCCGTATTACGGTAATTGGACTCAGCATGAATATGCTGATTGTACAGCGGATTATATGGGAACAAATCAGTATCATAACTGGCAGAATGCAAATGGCTCAACAAGGTTTTACTACTATTCCAGCGGAGCGCCGGTTTACGATTATACAGCATGTGAACCGGATAAGAGAGATGGATGCCATGGATTGAAGCTTTTCTTTGAATCCCGTGGGTATTCAATTCAGTATCATGGAAATTATAATCAATACATCTATGGTTACAATGGGAATACACAAGGATTTACATATAATCAATTCAAGACAGAAATAGATGCCGGACGCCCTGTAATGATTCATGTGTCAGGTCATACCATGGTTGGTTTTGGATACAATGATAATGGGGCTTCTGATGTTGTTTGGATTCACGATACCTGGGACCATAACAATCACACGATGATCTGGGGAGATTCCTATAGTGGGATGACACACTACGGTGTAAGCGTTTTCAACCTGGAATATGCTGTTCCGATAGCAGGAGATGAATCGACTGAAGCATCATTTTACAATTTACACAATGTATTCCCCAATCCAGCGCATGGAACGGCGTTCGTGCAATTTGAAATCCCCGAGATTACAAACGTATCCCTGACTGTTTACGATATATCGGGAAGAGCTGTTACTGAACTGATTTACAGTGAACTAACTCCGGGAGTACATGAAGCTATGATTGATGATCTGCGTGCAGGATTTTACGTTATTCGTATGCACGCAGGTGACTTCATCGATTGCGCGAATATGATTATTGTTCGATAATACAATCACCGATAATTGTGCATAGCTATTGGAAATCATTATCTGAAGGGCTGTAATTCCTGTTTTTTTTCAGCATCCCACGCTTTTTCTTCTGAATCAGCCTTTTCCGTTCTGAGGTAACAGTTGGTTCGGTAGCCCTGCGGCTTCTTTGCTTTTTCGATGCTTTCCTTATTAATTTTATCAGTTTACAGATGGCATTCTCACGGTTTCTTATCTGCGAACGATATTTCCTTGAGTGAACCACCAGGATGCCATCGTTACTCAAACTGTTTCCCGCCACAGCTTTCAGGCGGTCTTTTATATCATCGGTAAGGGAGGGAGAATTGCGAACGTCGAATTTAAGCAGAACAGCCGAGGAAGTCTTGTTTACTTTCTGACCTCCCGGCCCTCCTGAGCGGACGAACTCAAAGCTCAATTCATTTTCGGGGATGCTTATCTGACTGGTTATCTCTATCATATCAATTTTCAGTTACTGTTCCTGCTTGACCTGTTAGCGAATGGATATCATTATCCTTATCAATATATAATAAGGTTAGAAAAGGAAAGGGGTATTTATGTCACAAGCACTTCCGATAATTGTCGTTCTTGCGATTGCAGGGATAATCATCTGGTTTTTCATAATGAGGGAGAAGAAACGGAGAGGTGCCTGGGAAGAGATATCTCATAGACTTGGCGGGAAGTTCATTCCAAAAGGTTCCACAGCCCATACATCTTATCCATTCCAGCTTTTCAACAGGGGATCGAGCAGGAAGATAAAAAATCATCTTCAGTGGGAATCGGAAGGTGTCACGATACATCTCGCCGATTATCAGTACACTGTTCGCACTTATACAGGCAAGAGCAATACATCAAAAACCTACAAGCAGACCATATGTATCCTTGAGAAAGAAGGTCTTGATCTGCCGGTAACCTTCATGAGAAGACAGGTAGCGTTGTTTGACTGGGTTGGCAGCAAGGTTGGCGCCCAGGATATAAACTTCGAAGAAGATCAGGAATTTTCAAAAGCGTTCGTTCTCAAGGGTGATGAAGTTCGAACACCACAGGTTATGGGGCCGGATCTCAGGCAGCACCTTCTTCAGAATAAGAAAGTCTTCAAGACGGTTGAAATGAATGGGAACGCACTGATGATTAATTTTGGAAAGAGAAGGAAGCCTGAGGAATACACCGATCTGGTGGCTCTTGCCATGCCCCTCTACTATATGAGCAGCAATCAGGGAAGCGCCTGGTAGTAAATAGGGACGGAGGCTTTTTATTTTAAATTCGCAAATAAATAGTATGGTTACTATTAGTAAGGATTTGTTTATTTGCCCATTTTGATTAAATTGCCTCCGTCCCTAATTATTACTCGAGAATGTAGAGTTTCTGATAACCTTCTTCCGGATCCTCTTCCCATGCAAGGACACCTTCCGGTGAAACGCTTGTTTTCCAACTCCAGCCCTCTGCCGGGAATACAGTATGATGGAGAAGTTCCCCGTTCTCTGGATCGAAGATATCGAAGAAGGGACTATCGACCGTACCGCGCCGAACCCATAGATTGCCATCCGGCCCTATATCTACTCCTATCACCATATCTTTGAATGAATCAGGCTCGAAGACCAATCCCGCGCCACCTCCGCCGCTCATCCGGTTCAAGTAGTTGTTTACATACGTACTCTCCGCGGCGATCTCTTCCATTGATTTGTTTACCGGTTCGATATTCAGGCAGATGCTCAGGGTTTCCTCTCCCTCCGGATTCCATCCGGTTACCTGATAATCCTCGCCATCTTTAAGAGAGAAATAGATTCCATGTGAACCGTTTCCTCCGATACTCAACGGATCAAGAAGATCGAGTATGAACATGGAGGGATTCTCGATTATCTCATTCATACTCGCTTCAATGGAATCCTGCCAGAAGATCTGATCCCATTCCTTATCTCCGCAGGTATAAAGAGCTACTCTACGGTTCATTACGATCTCGTTATCGGCCATATCCGTGTCAACTTTGTAGGCGACAAATTGACTGTCAGAAACCGCGGTTCCCTGCATTGGCGGATTCTGTGTCCAGAGACCGTATTCCTCAACGAACTGCAGCGAATCATCGAATACAACGAATCCCCGTTTTCCCATGTCAAGAATCATCAGCCTGCCGTCGGCCATAATGAACATATCCCACGGCATGACCAGTTCACCAGGGCCATTGCCCTGCCTGGACAGCTGCTGAAGGTAATTACCGTTACTGTCGTAGATCTTTACGCAGCATGCGACCTGATCAAGCACCAGAATTCTGTTACTCTGATAGATAAGAGCGCTGACTATGGAACCGAAAGTATTCGTGGAATCGCCTGTCTCAACTCCGATCTCATTCATCAGGCCAAGTGTATCAACAGGAAGGGTCGGAATATCCTGAACAGCTGCGGTTTCCTGCCCGTCTTCACCGCATCCTGAAAGAAAAGCTATAGAGATGACAATCAGCAGAAGATATTTCATTACGTTTCCTTCCCTTTAACGACCTTGAATGTCATAAGGCAAATTGCCTGGATCACAAATACATTACAATACTATAATACATTCGGTATCATTTCCAGATTTAATACTGGAAAATGTCTCAGTTACCGTTGTTTCTGTAGTTCATCCATCCGCCGAGAAGAATCAGTCCCGCTCCGATAAATACTGCTGCGACTGGCATAGAATCGAAGAAGAGTATCTGCCACAGCATCGAGAACACAACACTGAGATAGCCGTATATGGCAACTTCTCCACCCGGGGCGCAGCGGTAAGCCTTCGTCATGAACAGCTGACCGGCTGTTCCCGATATACCTATGCAGAAAAGGAAAACAAGCGGTTTTAAACCGGGCATGACTCCCCCAACGATGACTGAAGGGAGAAAGAATACAGTTACAGCTGCCGAAAACCAGAAAACTACGAGCAGGGGTCTGTCCGTTTTTCTAAGGGCTCTCAGGGTCGTATAGGCGCTTCCCGCGAACAGTGCTGAAATTACGGCGAGTCCGGCTGGAAGAGTCAATGGAATGGAAGCTGGTCTGAGGATTACTATCACCCCCGTAAATCCCAGAATTATGGCCAGTATCTGAGTTTTCTTCAATTTTTCACCCAGGAAAATCCAGGAAAGAATAAGAACGAAAAAAGGACTGAGCTTGTTGATCGTTACGGCTTCAGCAAGGGGCATACCTTCCACCGCAAGGAAATAGGCAAGCATTCCCGCAATTCCGAAGAGGGATCTTGCTCCGAGCAGAAGCGGGCTGCCCGGTTTGAAAGAAATGCCCTTTTTAAGAAGTACGACCGCCAGAGCAAGGGTTGCCACTGCTCCCCGCATGAAAAGCTTCTGCGTTGTTGGTATTCCTGCTTCCGGTGGAATAAGTTTCACAAAAACTGGAACTGTGGAAAGGAAAAGCGCGCCCAGAGACATGTATGAAGCAGCTTTTCGCCGAGGAGTATTAAGCATCAACTATTTTTACAAGGTTGTATTCCATGGAGCCCAATCCGATGGATTCAGCGATAGAGAGCTGCAGGATTCCACAGATGTCCGGGCGGCAGGCAGTGAATTTATCCTCTCCCGCTCCCGCCCTGACCGGGGAATTCTCCGAGGCCGGGGCAGCGGTTACCAGGTCAAGCGATGCCATGTCAATCGCGACGGGATCGGTTGAGGCCAGTATGCCGATATCATCAACAAATGGCGGATCGGAATCATGCATACAGTCGCAATCGGGTACAATCGATGTAAGGAAATTAACGTATACAAGAGGCCTTGAAACCTTTACTGCAGCCCAGGCGTACTCCACCATTCTCCTTACGAAAACGTTCATGTTCTGGTTCCAGCTTACCCTTATGGCCCCCTCCGGGCATCGGCCCAGACATTCACCGCAGCCTGTACAGATATCAGGGTTTATTTTCGCATATGTGCCGATACTGATGGCTTTTTCCCGGCAGTATGCGGCGCAGATGCCGCAGGCATTACATTTATCAGTTTTTATCAGCGGATTTACTGAAGAATGCTGATAGAGTTTCCCGGCTCTGGAGGCACATCCCATGCCGAGGTTTTTCAGAGCTCCCCCGAAGCCTGTAAGCAGATGTCCCTTGAAATGACTGATTACAACCAGAGCGTCTGAACTTGAGATAATGGAGGCTATATACGCTTCATCGGTATGAAAATCTTCCGGCGTTTTCACTACCGTCTCATCTTCACCGCGAAGGCCATCGGCTATTATAAACGGTGCTGTATACGGTAATCCGAATCCGTGTTCATTGGTCAAACGAAGGTAATCGGGAGCGGACATTCTTCTTCCCGGGTACAGGACGGTTGTATCGGTAAGAAATATCCTGTTCGTTCCCGGATCGAGAGCATCGATGACTCTGTTCACATTATCCGGGCTTACGTACGAAGTATTTCCCTCTTCACCGGGATGTATTTTTACAGCGACCGTATCCGTCGGTCGAATTCCCTTCATATCTGCGGCTTTATTCAGCAGCTTCGCGAATTCTCCATCCATTAGTGCCTTATCGATCGGAAGAAAGAAAACTTTCGACATGATTCTGCTCCTTTCCCGGGACAATTCAAAATGTTCATCCTTGCATAGAAAATATACGCTGTTTATAAATTATGGCATGGGATATCTTAAATGGATAGAAATCGACGAGTCTGCTCCCGATTGGAATCTCAGGCAGCTGAAATCCTGTTCAGACAATGACAGGATTCTCTTCTGCTCCGTTGTGAAATCCAACGCCTACGGACACGGTGTACGGGAGATTACCTCTCTGCTTCCCTCTGCTGACTGGTTCGCTGTCAATTCGCTTGATGAAGGTCTTGAACTAAGACATTACGGCATCAAAAGACCAGTTCTGCTGCTTGGCCATGTTCTTATGGAAAGGCTCCATGAAGCCGTCGACGCTGATCTGAGATTAACAGTTTACAATATAGAGACGCTTGAAAAGCTGGGGAAGATACCGCGAAACGATACAACCTGCAGGCTGCATGTTAAGATCGAAACAGGAACAGGAAGACAGGGAATTCTTCCGGAAGACGTTCCAGAATTCATCCGAAAGGCCTCCGGAACTCCGGGTCTCGAAATAGAGGGGTTGTCGACTCACTTCGCCAATATTGAGGATACTCTGAACCATGAGTTCGCTGAAAAACAGCTTGGTATCTTCAAAGAAGTGGTTGAAACGGTCAGGAAATCGGGAATATTTCCTCCGATTATTCATACAGCATGTACCGCGGCGACCATACTCTTTCCTGAAACGCATTTCAATATGCTCAGAACCGGGATCGGTCTTTACGGATTCTGGCCTTCCAGGGAAACGTTCCTGTCAGCACAGACAAACGGCATCCCTGTTCCGGAACTCAGACCGGTTCTATCCTGGAAAACCCGAATAGCCCAGATAAAAGATTTTCCAGAAGGAAGCTATATTGGTTACGGATGCACATACAGAACAAGCAGAAAAACAAGGCTCGGTGTTCTGCCGGTTGGTTATGCCGACGGTTACGACAGAAAGTGTGGCAATTCCGCACATGTACTGGTAAGAGGAAAAAGGGCACCCATTCTTGGGCGTGTATGCATGAATCTTGTTATGGTTGACCTTACGGATATTCCCGAAGTATCCCTTGAAGATACCGCCGTTCTGCTTGGGAAAGATGGAAATGAGATCATTACAGCGGAAATGATGGCTGAATGGGTGGGAACGATAAACTACGAAATAGTAACTCGTATAAGTCCTTTTATGCCGAGAGTTATTGTAAAGAGAGGATCGGAAAGTGTACATTGATGTCATAGGTGTTGACGGATCAAAACAGTTAGGGTGTAATCTCTGTTCGATGCTCCTTGGAGAATCGGTTCTTCTCGATGCAGGTTCGGCATCCATGCTTTCGGGATTACAGCAGCAGGAAGTAGAGATGGTTCTTCTTACCCATGCTCATCTGGATCACGTACTTGAACTGGGCTTTATGATAGATGCCACGGTTACCATCCGGGATGAGCCTTTGAGGGTAATGGGCAGTAAAGCATGCCTTGATATTGTTAAAAAGCATTATATGAACGATCTTATCTGGCCGGATTTCAGCCATATAAAAACCTCAAGCGGTCCCGCATTGGTTTACGAGAACATAGAGGACAGGAAATGGTTCGAGCTGCCAGGAGGAATATCCGCATGGGCTGAGCCTGTCTGTCATGGATCGGGTGCCAGGGGTTTTCTTTTCAGGTCCGATACCGGTACTATTCTGCATACCGGCGATACCGGACCAACCGATTCCATCTGGAAAAGAGCTTCAGAGATAAACGATCTGAAGATGGTCATTGCTGAGATATCATTTCCTGATCAGAAGACGGATGTTGCCATAGCAAGCAATCATCTTACCCCGTCTCTTCTTGAAAAGGAACTGGAAAAGCTGAACAAACCTGATATCCCTGTTTATGCTTTCCATCTGAAACCATGGGAAAGACACGAGATCGAAAAAGACGTCGCGCGAAGATTCAGCGACAGAATCGTAATACTCCGGCGCGGAGACAGGTTGGAATTCTGACGGGGTCGGATCTTAAGACAGGTCTTGACAGGCTTACTCGCAAAATGCTTCCAGGAGGAAGGATCGGGCTTCTTTCCCATTATGCGGCGGTGAATTCCAGATACAGGTCTTCACTGGATGTTATTGCGGCCATTCCGGATATTGAACTTCAAATGCTGTTCGGACCCCAGCATGGCTTTCATGGCGAGACCCAGGACAACATGATAGAGTGGGAAGGATATACGCATCCCCATTACGGGATACCCGTATTCAGCCTTTACGGTGAGACACGCAGTCCTGATCCGTCAATCCTTGAAGGACTTGATTGCCTGGTGGTAGATCTCCAGGATGTAGGCGCGAGATATTTCACTTACATTTACACGATGGCATACTGTTTGAGGGTCTGCCGGGAAGCTCGCGTGCCCGTTGTTGTGCTTGACAGGCCGAATCCGCTCGGCAATTCAATAATCGAAGGAAAGCCTCTGAAAAAAGGCTACGAATCCTTTGTAGGGCTGTATCCCATACCGGTCAGGCATGGTCTGACGATTGGGGAGATGGCCCTTCTTTTCGCCCGGCTTGACGGCCTTCCCGAACCTTCGGTTATTAAAATGGGCGAATGGGACGGAGAAGGCATCCCGGCCGATTACCCATGGGTTTATCCGTCCCCCAACATGCCTACCCCCGAAGCAGCATCAGTCTATCCAGGAATGTGTCTGCTGGAAGCCACCAACCTTTCAGAGGGGAGAGGAACCACAAGGCCATTCACAGTTTTCGGTGCCCCCTGGATTAAAGGAATGGAGCTTTGCGAAAGGCTTAATGGAACCGTATGGACGGAAGGAGCGGTTCTACGTTCACACACGTTTATTCCCACCTTCAACAAAAATTCCGGAGAAATGTGTTATGGTGCCGAGATTCATGTACTTGACAAATCCGCATTCAGACCTCTCCGAACCGGACTGGGCATTCTGCTCGAAGTTTTCAGATATTCCCGGACAAGGTGGAATGATCCGCCATACGAATACGAATACAGGAAAATGCCTATAGACATTCTTTCGGGAGGACCAGAGGTGAGGGAAGCGATAAACAGAAGCGATTCGGAAGCTCTTCTAGAACTGGCCGGTGGTAATCCTGTCCAACATACAGAGTTTACCGGTGATACTCTTCTATACGAGAGGGAGTTCCGCAGTTGAAAATAGGAATAATATCGGACATTCATGGGAATCTTCCAGGACTGGAAGCATGTTACAAAACGCTTATTGGAGAAGGTGTAGACCAGATTGTCTGCCTGGGGGATCTTGTCCAGTTCGGTCCGTACCCGTCGGAAGTTATCGATTTCATGCAGCGTAATGAGATTGATACCGTTCAAGGCAACTGTGACAGAGCGGTGGCAAAAGGGAGAGACAGTACTGGTGATTCATTTGTAAATGTTCAGTGGGAACTTCTGGCTTCCGAGCTGCTTCAATGGACGGAAGACCAGATCAGCTCCGAGCAAAGGAAATACCTTAAGAGACTTCCATCCGATATCCGGTACATGGTTGGAAGCCGGCGAATACTATGTGTTCACGGTTTGCCCGGGAATATCTGTGGAAGTATCGGGGGACGAGATTCAAAGGAAGTATACGATTTTATACTAAAACGGAATTCGTGCGATATTCTGCTGCTTGGTCATACCCACGATATGTACCTTCAGCCCAGAAATACACGTATGATTATAAATCCAGGAAGTATTGGGGGAGGAACTCTTCCGGAAGAATCAACAATGGCCATTCTGGATATTAATGAAGAGAACACTACCGCTTCTGTCAGCTGGCAGAGAATTCCCTTTGACATGGCTTTGTATAAGAAGAAATACGAATACGAAAATCTTCCGGAGACCTTTCTGAAATGCGTGACCCTTGGTAGAGACCCCAGGGGTAAATGGTATTCCGAAGATTTCACAAGGAGGCAGAAATGGGCAGAACTCTAATCGAGAAAATCATGTCATCCCATGGCGGAGGAGATTGCCACCCCGGAGATGTGGTCTGGATCGATATCGACAACAGGACGGCAAGGGATTTCGCAGGAGCGAACGTTGTGGGGAACCTTGAAAAGTACGGAGGGGATTCTCCCATAGCTGACAAATCGAAGACATTTTTCACTTTCGACTGCAACGTTCCGGCGAATACCATTCCCTATGCCAACAATCAGCAGCGGATCAGAAACTATGCCGGAAAGAACGACCTTAAGGTTTACGATGTCGATGCCGGTATAGGTTCCCATGTTGTTATCGAAGAGAAATACGCGAAACCAGGAACGACTACGGTCGGAACAGACAGCCACCTCAACATTATGGGTTCTGTGGGGGCTTTCGGGCAGGGAATGGGTGATGTGGACATCGCCTATGCTTTTAAAACCGGGAAAGTCTGGTTTGAAATTCCCGAATCCATAAAAGTTACACTTGAGGGAATGCCTGCTGAAGGAACAGAGGCCAAGGATGTTGCTCTGGCCATGCTCAGAAGGTTCAGCAATCATGAACTGCTTGGCAAATCTGTTGAGATATACGGACAGTGGGTTGAGAACGCGTCACTGGAGGACTGCGTAACACTCTCGAGTCTCGCCACGGAAATGGGAGCTATAATAGCTCTGATACCACCGAATAAAAAGGTTCTGGATTTCTTCGGTATGGGCCGCGGTGAAGCTGTTTATGCGGATTCGGATACTGTTTATCTGGAGGATTATTCACTTGATATAAAGGGGCTGGAACCTCTGATTGCTGCCCCGCCCAGCCCGACGAATGTGTATACCGTATTGGAAAAGACCGATGTAAAGGTAGACGGAGTCTTCGTGGGAAGCTGTACTAACGGTACCTACCAGGACCTGAAGTATGCGGCGGAACTGCTGCGGGGCAGGAAAGTGGCCCCCGGCGTCATGTTGAAAGTCGTACCCGCAACGAGGGCAACCTGGGCAAAACTTCTTGAGGAAGGTCTTCTGAAGGATATGTTCGATGCCGGCGCCATCGTCAGCAACGCCGGCTGCGGCGGATGCGCCTCGGGTCAGATTGGAATGACCGGAGAGGGAGAAGTACAGATAAGCACATCGAACAGGAATTTCAAGGGCAAGCAGGGTAAAGGCAATACCTATCTCGCCGGAATAGGAACAGCTGTGGCTTCCGCTGTGCTTGGCAGAATTGCTTCTGTACACGAACTGAAGGAGGTGCGGTGATGTCCCGCGAATTCATCTTGAAAGGAAGACTCTGGGTACTCCGTGAAAACGGGAAACTCTTCAGCGATATAGATACGGACATGATATATCACAATGCACATCTTGCTGTAACCGATATAGATGAGATGGGGCAGTTCGCATTCGGTAATCTTGAAGGTTACAAGAATTTTGCGGATGAAGCTCAGCAGGATGATCTAATCCTTGCAGGTGACAATTTCGGTTCCGGCAGTTCACGCCAGCATGCGGTTGACTGCTTTAAAGCCCTGGGTGTACAGGCGGTGATTGCCAGGTCATTCGGCGCCATCTACAAAAGGAATGCTATTAACAGCGGTTTTCCAATCATCGAACTGCCGCGCCTGCCCGATGACCTTTTCAGCGATTTCGAGATAGCTGAATTGAACCTTGAAGCCGGTATCCTCATCGCGGGAGGTAACACATATCAGGGCAACCCCATGAGTGAAGTAGCCCGGGATATCTATCTCGCGGGAGGGCTGTTTCAGTACGCTGAAAGAATGTAGAATCATTCTGCAGAAGAGTTTGATGGATGCGGGTTAAGCCCCTGAATATTGCCCCTTCTTGAGTTGATCAAGAACGAAATTGTACCTTTTCACATACTTCTTTCTGAACAGGGGAACAAGAAGTCTATCGTACAAAGGAGACAGAAGAAAGAAGAAGGTTCTGAATAACCATGTTTCCATCAGCCGCACAAGTGGTTTCCAGGCTAGAATCTTTATAATCCGATTGGGTAGACCCCTGTTTACGAGAGAGAAAAGCAGATTAATATATCTCTTGTTTTTCTGGTTGTCCTGCTTCCGATAGTCTACATGCGCATTACTCACAAGCCCATCTTCCAATGCCGTTTTAAGCAACTTCGTCCCCGGGAAAAGGGTCAGTGAAAAAAGGTTAAGCATTTTGGGGGCGGGAAGCTTCATCGCGAGATGAAGTGTTTCGAGAAGAGAATCAATATCATCGTATGGATTATCAAGAATTATATCGTAGATAGTCAGAAATTTACCTTCAGAGAATCTATTGAGTTCACGGGCTCTTTCGAGCAGCTGTTCCCATTTGAAGAAATCTCGTTCATATATCTGGTTCATCCTGGTTGATGCTGACTGTATACCTATCTCGACACTGACCAATCCCGCATCGAGAAGTGGTTTAACTCTTTTCTTATCCATATATGCGGAGGAAAGCAGGCAGAAAAACGGTACGTTGATTTTATCACGGTATTCGCGGCTGAAATGTTCCAGTTCATCCAGAGTTCTCGCTGCGAAACAGTCATCCGTGAAGATAATTGAATTGATCCAGGGAAAGCGTTCCATTATTTCCTTCAGTTCATTAACGAGATGCTTGATACTTCTTTTCCTGAAGAATCTGTTTTCGGAGTACAGATCAAGGAGGTATCCGTTTATGCAGAAAGAACAGTGATGAGGGCAGCCCCTGGTGGACATGATTTCGTAGGCGATCTTATCGTTTTCGCCGTAACTTGCGGTGATGGCGAACAAACCCTTCAGCATTGTTTCATTGAAAAGAACGATATCTTTACCAATAAGCACATACTTATCCTCAAGAGAATAATCAGGCGGCGGGATCGTATCCAGATCCTCTATCGGGGGACGAAGACGATTGCGAATGATTTTCCCATCCCTTTTCAACCATATATTCGGGATATCACGATCTGATCCGTTATCCTCTCCAATGCTTTCAAGGAGCTCAACCAGAGCTTCCTCTCCCTCGCCTACACATACATAATCCGCCTCTTCCAGACATTCATCGGGACAGATTGTCGGATGAATACCTCCCCATATCACCGGGAGTGATATTCTTTCTTTTAGAAGAGCTGTGAGTCGTTTTACCTTGTAAAAATAATTCGTCATGAGGGTAAAACCGACCAGATCACAATCGTCGCATAGTTCAGCCAGCTGGTCCGCTACCTTCTCGGGATAGTCATTGTAAAAATCGACACCTGTCTCAAGATAACTATCAAAATCCGAGAGAAACACGCATTTAGTATCATGCCCTCTGGATTTGACATAAGAACTAAGGGTTCTCAGCCCGATTCCGGTTGGTTGAAGAAAGGGAGATACTAGCATAACTCTCACAATATTATCTCCTTCAGTATATGTATCAGATAAAAAACGTTAGCATGAAAGATAATAGAAAACTGGATTTCCAGTCACCTCCAGTCGGACTGTGAAGCGCCCTGCAGTTCATCCTATGGTCAGGTGCTTTTCCGCTATTCTGAGTTCCAGCAAGGCCGTAGCACTGCCAGGTCATATTCTGTAGATTTACTAATTGATTAGTATCTTACTGGGAAAGCAGCTTCGCAGTGACTGTGTCCGATGATACAGATTGTAGGACTGTCGAGAAGCTGTGAGAACCGGAGTCTATTCGGTCAGTGTCTGAGGAAGCCTGCCTCTCTCAGCTGTGCCGGTTTCACTGACAATGAATTCTCACTGATCATGGAACAATGAACGGAGGATTGTATGGAAAATGCCTTTGAAATCCAGAAACGGTACTTCACATCCCAGCTTTCGCGGTTCAGGACAAAACCTGCGCTTAACAGGGCCAGGATCACAGATTGTGAGTATTACCTGAAAATGCTGGAGGAAACGGGTTCACCTTCCGAATTCAAGAAGAAGATTCAGCAGACCGGGAACATGGTTTCAACTGCGAAAGCCGAAAGCTGCGACAGGTACGATAACAGGGCTTTCATATACGAAGAGCTCGATCAGGAGAGAAAGGCTGAAGAGGACAGACTCCGTCTTGAAATAATAGAATCATCGGAGACCCACAGCGAACTCTGTCAAAAACTTGAGGATTTTGAGCAGAATACCGAACTGTCATTCAACGAGAACAAGGCCATAAATTCGATGAACTCGATTATCAGCGCTCTTTTCCATCTGAACACCGATGGGGCGGGCTCAAATGATGAAGAGCGGTCATTGATTAATTTTCAGACGTACTGGAAACTGATGAACGAAGCTGATCCGGATGTCTCATGGGAAAAGATCATGACGTATAAACCGTACAGGGACCGCATCATTTTCACCGATGAACAGATGGCATCGCTTGAAAGAAAATTCAGGGAGGTGCGCGATGGACTCGACGGTTAAACAGATACTGGATGGTTTTCGCTTCTCCGTGAGCAACTACACATCCAGCCTTGGCCCTGAAAACGCAAAACTGATGAGGACGAGTGAGCTCGTTGAATCCCTTTACGCAAAAGCTGAAGATGGCTCTGACATGATGGCCATCAGCATGGATCCGGAGTTTGGCGAGGTTGCCGCCCTTATAGGAGAGCTTGCTTCAGAACCCGCATTGCTCCCGGAAGAGCAGGCTTCAGAAAGTACCGGTGGAGATTCAACACCTGACGGAGAAATTCCTCCCGCAAGTATCGCTGCCGCCGGTTATCACATGGCCTACGATTCCATGGATCCAGCCGCGAGGGAGAAGCAGGGCAGGTATTACACCAGGATATTCGAACTTGAAGAACAGGCTGAGAATGCTCTTCACTTCAATACTCTGATGGTTGAGGACGGTGTTCTATTAGAGATGAGCAGGGAGCCGCTTATCGAGACCGCAAAGGAGACCCTCGCGCAGGCTGAAGAGATTCACTCACCGACTGTAAACCACCAGCAGCAACTCGCAATGAAGACTTATGCAGAGGTAAAATCAATTGCTGAGCTTGAATTCCAGGGAACGCTCATGGCGGAGCTTTCCAATGTAGAGCACGAATGGGATGCCCTCTTCATTGAGGTAATCGGTCTTCTGCCAGCCTGCGCTCAGGCAATAGAGGCATTCGGACCAACGGATGATAACGTGGCGAAACTCAGAAACAGCCACAAATTCATGCCGGAATTCATGGGCATCACCTGGGATGGTGTTTTTGCCGATCCCAGATACCTTCTGTTCTGGAACGAAATCTTCTGGCCGAAAGTGCCTGCCGAGAAAAGGAAGAAATACGAAGTGAACAGCGCCGAAGGGTGGCGGGATGTTCTAAAGGAAAAATTCTACGATCCATATGTAAAGGACGAACCGGTTCCCAGGACCGATTCGACGCAGACCTGCGTCAGGTTATGGAGAAAGGAATACTCCGCTCACGAAGCCCTTGACCTTCTGAATGACCCGCCGAGGCCGTTGATAAAGAGGGATTAGAACAGTTCCAGATCGAGAAGGAGATCGTTAAGCGCAGGTAGCCTTGGAATGGTTCGATGAAGAGCGTTTTCTATTAATTTGAATGCATCAGATGTTTCCTGATACTGCCCTTCGTAGGCTTCCCCATCCTGTTCTATGCGGATTAGCGAAGCAGTCCGTATGCTGTCGAAAGCCATCTGAATCTCAGCTACATCCTCCGGCCAGCGGGTAAGCCAGGCAGAGGACGGGTATATCAACGATCTGCCTAGTACTTCAAGAACACAGTAGGCATCGATACACGATGTCATGTTCCCGAACGCTGTAAACATTTCTTCACTGGCAATAAGACCCGATTCACGCAACTTGATGACGGTATCGATTCTCGCTTCGATCTGAGGGAGCAGATCATCGGTCTGTTCCGAGACAGGGGGCAGTGCCATCCTGGTTAGTGTCAAAGTTGATCCATAGTACGAATAATCGAATCTGTTGAGAGTCAGGTTTTCAAGAAGAGCAAGCTCCACGGAATCGATGCCTATTTCTTCGGAAACCCCTCTCAACTCCCTGAAAGCAACGTCCAGTTCGTTTCTGAATTGACTGACATCCTCTGAATGTATAAGATGTGGAACAGAATCCGTGTCGATCGAAGTTACATTGTCGAGCTTGCGCCAGAGCGTCTTAAAAGCCTGCCATTGCGGATTGCTCCACAGTATTGAAGTTCTGGTTAATAGCGACTGCGAACCTGAATTGACAGGAGTTATCGAGTTATTTCGGCTGTTCTCATTATCATTATCAACCTGTGCGGAAGCATCGTATTCAGGCAGGAACCCGACCGCAATAACGATTCCGAGCGCTGAGGGAAGGTATTTGTCCCTTCTCTTTCTGTTCATATAATGTTTCATGATACCTCCAAAATGTATTAAGCCATACAAATATCAATATAGAACAAGAGCTTGTTTGTTCCAGGGCATTTGAACAAATCCTGCTGACATGTAGATTCAATTCATGTTCAGGCTTCTATGGGCAGGCCTGAACAGCCTGTACGATTCTCCGGAACCTGATGAAAGAAGGACTGATTATGAAAACTTCGTTGAAAAGAAATATACTATCACTGATTTTCCCGACATTCGGTTTTCGGGTTTATGTGGATACCCGTACGAACAGCGTCTCAGAAATCCGGCGGATAACTTCGGAAATGATTGCAGAGTAACATCTGAATGATATGAGAGTTGAAAAATTAGCCGGATTCAGGTTTCTCGCCACCCTTCTGCCTTTCTGCAGTATTGCAGCAGGCATTTATCTCCTTCATTCTGCCTGGTGCGCAATACTGCTTTACCATTCAGGTATTCTGCTCATTCTCAGCGGAAAAAGGGATATCTGGCGTGGTGTTTTCTCGGGCTGGAACAGTTTCGCAGGTATCGGACTGTCAGTTCTTCTTGCAGGAAATGGACTCCTTTTCATTCTTATGTGGCCGCTTATCTCTCTTCAACCCGGAATTCTTGCTGAATCGCTTTCCCGTCTGGGCCTGTCCGGGTTATCATTGTTGATATTCGCTGTCTGGTACGTTACCGCTCATCCGGTATTGGAAGAAGTATTCTGGCGAAAGTATCTGCTTTCAAGCAGCAGGTGGCCGGCTCTGACTGACTGCGCTTTTGCCGCATACCACGTGCTTGTTCTCCTGCTCTTCCTTCGGTTGTCCTGGGTGCTTATCTCTTTTCTGGCTCTGACTATGACAGCCTGGTTCTGGAGGATGCTCGCTCTTAAGTACCGTGGGCTGGCGATACCGATCGTTTCACACATAACGGCCGGTCTCAGTACACTCGCCGCTATATTCCTGCTGATTCACCAGTGAGGAGCGGACATAAGATAGTACATTACCGGACTTCGATTTATGGGTTAGAACATCTCTCCGAAGGACATGCTTCCACCCATACCCTCGGGGGATTTGGCTATATCGAACCTTATCGTTCTGTCACCTGACAGATGTATTCTGATACCGCCACCGCCAGACAGATGAAAGCGATCCCATCTCAGCGAGTCAAAGGAATCAGAGACCTGGCCTGCGTCTCCAAATACGGCAATCCCGATACCCTGAAGGAAGGAACTGCTGTCGGAGCCGAAACTGAAGATGTTCCGGCGGAGTTCGATATTACTCAGCAGGAGCCACTCACCGGCAAATCGGGATTTTTTGTATCCTCGAAGATCATCGGCCCCGCCTATAAAAGAAAGCCACCTGAAAGGAGTGGTTTCAGTGCCGATATGCCTTTTTAGCATTGCCCTGCATGCGAACGTTGTATTGATCACGGGAACCGGGTAGAAAAGCGCTGACTGCCCTGTAAATGTCGAATAGGCGATATCGTTTCCGTTCTGCCAGCCAGCCTCGAATTCAGCGTACCCTGTCAATGTAGAGAATAAAGCTGGTTCCAGACGCGCACGTGCGGCCGGGCCGGTTGTCCAGATAGAACTGTAATGCTCCCCGGGAAGAGTCGACCACAGTGCACTTTCCCCGCGGTCGTATGTAGTGGAATGCCTTGTTTCGATACCGATACCCAGTGTAAGTGGAGCAGCTATTTGACGATTGTACAAAAGCTGGAGTCTTTGAGACTCCCCGGTGAATTCAGCTGTACTGTCGCAATCACCAGCGTTTCCATAACCGAAGAAGGGAACAGTAGGCAATTTCGACTGTTCCATGCGAACTGAGAAGCTGCCGCCAAATGCCCGCGCAGAAAAGGAAAGAGCCATTCGTTCCATGGATTCTGTAGAATGAACCATCTGGAGAGTGCCGTTGTCCAGCCCGATTTCTTCCTTCAGTTGAATCCTGACGCCGTATACAAAACTCGCGAAGGAGTTGTATCCGACAACAGGCAGAAACATCCAGTTGCATAGAGCAGTTGATGCAAAAAGAAGCAGGAGGGCAAACAGAGAAAATTTGTACTTGATACTATACCTCGTTCTGTAAATGAACTCCATCCTGATACCGTAAGAATATAACGAATCTTAACATTGTCAAGATGCATTTCCATTCGCGGGATTTTGTTCAGGGCAGTAGGAAAAAAAGCAGCGACATCGGGGCGTTCTTCCAGGCAGTATTGCCGATGCTGAAAGAACCAGTTACCTTTCGGTTGAATTTATCCGATGATAATGAGATGAGGATCCCGGATCAGGTTAGACCGGAAGGAAAGGTTGCCCAATGTTCATTGAAATGAATAGACGCGCTATCCTGCTCGCTGCAATACTGCCTGTGTTCGTATTGGTTTGCTGTGATGATTCCCCAACCACGCCTGGCGCGGAATACGAAGTTCTGATCCCGGTATCTCCACAGCCTCGTGGCGACAGGCTCTTCGGAATAACGATATCTGAAAGCATCAATGGATTCGAGAGTTCGTTCGCTGTTGCCCGGGAGGCAGGAGTACAGATTATTGAGCTCAACATTCCATGGAACTGTATCGAAGTATCGGAAGGCGTCTACCAGGATCCCTGGGGCGGAGTATTCGGAGCGACCTCGTTCTATGGCGACAACGGTATAAGCCTGATGCTCGGTCTTGCCGTAATAAATACTGTTACGGCAACCTGTCCCGATTACCTGGAAGGCTACGACTGGGATTCCCCGGAGATGATTGAGGCCTTCAATAACCTGGTCGACTGGGTTATGCTGAATATTCCCCCGAATGTGGATCTTATATGCATCAGCGTGGGTAATGAAGTGGATCTGTACCTCGATGAGTCGGACTGGTTATCGTACATCTCCTTTTTTCAGGCTGCGTCCGAGCATATCAACGTCAATTATCCGGATGTCGCGGTTGGCGTGAAGGTGACGGTCATGAACGGTGTCTTCGGCGATGACTATGCCAGAGCGCAGGAACTCAACCGGTACAGCGATGTGGTGATGCTCAATTATTATCCGCAGACTCCATCCTGCATCGTGCTCGACCCGGAGATTGTGGAATCGCATTTCAACCAGATTGAGGCTCTTTTCTCCGGCAGAGAAATCTGGTTCAATGAGGTTGGTTACCAATCCGGATCGGAGTACTGCGGAAGCAGCCAGACGAAGCAGGCGGAATTCTACCACCACCTCTTTGCTGCATGGGATTCAAACAGGGCTTCTATAGGTCTCATCCTTATCGACTGGCTCCATGATGTTTCTCCCGAGGTTCTTGCTGAATACGAGGAATACTACGGATCATCGGACCCGGCCTTCCTCGAATATCTTGCCACGCTCGGATTGAGAAATTACAACGACACTGACAAGTACGCCTGGGTGCAGCTCCTGGCTGAAACCAGCGCCCGAGGCTGGTAGCAGCGCGTAATCATATATATCACTCCGACATGACCACCGGATCAGGTTCGACCAGAAGGAAGGGAATGGGCTCCTCTTTTGGAATATTAAGATTACTGATCTCCACCTCGTAGCAGTGGGTATCTTCTGCAAGTAATTCATTTCCGTCGAATTCAACGTACCACATTTCGGGAGTATCCATCCAGGGACGCTCAAAAACTATACGTCCCTCGTTTAACGGACCGTTCCATAGAAGCGGCTGGCACAGCGAGAACCGCAATGGCTCGAACCCTGTGATATGTGTCCACCCGCGAACAATATATATCACCTGAACCACGATCTCTTCTTCGCCGTTACATGGAATTTCCCACACATCCGCATAGAATCGGCGGGTTTCCGGTACAGCACTCCGGAAGTCTTCCTCCGATTCGAAGCGTGACCTGTATTCCTCGACAGAGCGTAATTCGTGTCTGGTTATCGCTCCGTTTTCTCTCTCATACCTGTGCATGTGCAATTCGGAATCGGCTGATAGGTAGTTTGATTCAGTTATTTCATCAAGAATGTTCATATCGTTGGGGTAACCCCCGAGCATGCTTCGGGGTTCCATCAGAACTCCGTTGACCCAGAAGAATTCCAATTCCCTTGTCAATTCCGGAACTACTCCCAGATCAAGACATATGAGAATGCTGCACTCTGAAACAGGTGGAACTAGAACAAGGTTTTCGCAGACTGTATAATCCCATGTGGCATAGTCGAGCATAGTAGTATTTTCAATCAATACCGGTTGAATTGTTACATACCACGATTTTAGCACTGCAAGGTTATCAGACGATTCGCCTTCGACCTGGCCGCTGATGTCCGTTCTGTAAACCGGACAGAGCCAGGAAGCGTACGAGTAGCCTGCCAGACAAAGAATTACAGATAAAATTCTGAAGTTCATTTGCGCCCTCCATGGTTAATGCCTATCTGTCCGCCGCGAAATACCAACGGTATTATATGGCTCTTGACATACGGTATCGATACAAGTCTAATATTATTTGAAAAAGCCCATTGTCTAGACACCGGGCTAATGAATAGCAGGATTCGTATTATCACGTATAGTCCTGTTGTTGTGAGAGGTCTAAAAGGGGTACTATCCATGGATGATAATATCAGAAAAGAGTACATAGACGATCTTACCGGCCTTTTCAACCGCCGTTATCTCAACATGAAGGCCAGGGAGTATTTTCAGATAAACAGCAGGGAACCTTCTCCCACATCGATTCTTCTGATAGATCTCGACCACTTTAAAAACGTTAACGATACCTACGGCCATTCAATGGGCGATACCGTTCTTAATGAATTCTCCTCATTTCTTGAAGAGCTTGTCAGGGGTAACGATTCTGTATTCAGATACGGCGGTGACGAGTTCGTCTGTATCCTTCCCCAGACCGCTTACGAGCATGCGGAAAGGATCTCAAGCAGGTTCATCGAAAGTTGTCGCGTAAAGGAATTTTCCAGGGTACGCCTTACTCTGAGCATAGGAATCGCGTCATTTCCTCATGATGGAGAGGAATGGACTGATCTTTTCAACATTGCCGATCAGCGTCTTTACAGCGCTAAGAGACATGGTCGTGATAGAGTAGGTGTTCCGGTCAGCGGTAGACGTAATCTTGCAATTCCCACGAAGGAGATTGTCGGGCGAGGCGTTGAGCTTTCCGAGGTAATACGTTCCGCAGGACCATCTTCAGACAATCATGGTGGGGCATTCTGCATAAGTGGTGAGATTGGTGTGGGCAAGTCCAGGCTTGCCGGCGAAATCGTCGATACTGAGAGATTCGGGTCTTACCGGTTTTTCGGAAGCATTCTCTCTGCTACCACCCATTCGATTCCCTATTTTCCCTTCCGTGAGCTGGTTCGTTCGATGGTAAGAACTGATAGCGGATTGTGTCTCAAGGATATCCCCCGGACTTACAGAATTGAGCTTGCGAAGATCGTTCCGGAGTTATCGGACAGTATCGGCGAGAGTGGCGAAGAAGTACTCATTGTCGATAAGTTCCGCCTTTTCGAGGGCGTTAGAAGGCTCTTTGAACAACAGGTTGCCAACAGTCCTATCATCATATCCATTGATAATATTCACTGGGCGGATGAAGGATCGCTTGAACTTCTTAACTACGTTATCAGAGCATTCAGGGACAGCAAGATACTGTTCCTTCTCATTTATCGGATTGAAGAGGCCGATAAGGAGTGTTTCCAGAGGATACTGAATAATATGTCCCGAGAAGGCCTGTTCAGCAGGATTACGCTTGAGCCTTTGAAAGAGGCTGATGTATCCAGGATGCTCTCATTGATAATAGACAGGATTCCACCTCTCGAACTTACGGAATATATCTACAAACAAACCGGAGGGAATCCATTTTTCATCGAAGAGCTGATGAAAACCCTGTACGAGAGCGGCGCTCTTTACTGGGGAAATGACAAGTGGACTTTTTCCGCGGACAGAGTGGACAGAATTCCTTATTCCATCAAAGATGTGATAGACAGAAAACTGGACATGATATCCGCTGAAGCTTCGGATCTCATAGAACATGCTGCAGTGATCGGTCGGGAATTCGATTTTAGTTTCATGCTGGAACTTGCAGACTGGAACGAAGGCCACCTTTTTGACCTGATGGACGAAGCGCTGAAAGTAGGGCTTCTGAAGGAGTACGACGGAGAAAGGTTCTTCTTTCCAGAGGATGTTATAAGAGAAACGGTGTACAACGGAATAAACGGAGCCAGGCGCAAGAGATTTCATTTGACAATTGCCCAGAAGCAATTGGATATCCACAAGGAAGAAGTCGAGCAGGTTGTAGAGGATCTGTCCACGCACTTTTACAAGGGCGGGGACACGGCGTCAGCGATAGAACACAGCATTTCAGCAGGCGACAAAGCAAGGGACTCGTATGCTTACAGAGAAGCTGTCAAGTACTACAACAGGGCGATTGAGTGTTTCGGAACAAACGAGACACGATGGAGCAGGGAAAAGATTGAATGTACAATGAACAGAGCGGTAGCACTGGGTGTTCTTGGGGAAAACGAACAGGCAATTCACGACCTTCAGGAAGTGATATTGCAATCGGACAGGATATCGGATAGAGAACTTGAAGCTGATGGTCTCCTGCATATTTGTAAACCATATCTTGACATAGGTGAATATAACAGAGCTCTGGAAACAGCTGAAGAGGCTGAAAAGATCTCAAAGGAAATAGAGAACAATGGAAAAGTGGCGGATGCCCTGAATAATTCCGGTCTCAGTTGCTGGCATCTGGGGAGATACCATGATGCCGTGGAATATTATGAACGGTCGATGGTAATGCTTGACGGAACTGGCGAAGAAACAGTCAGTCCCTCAAAACTCAACAACATCGGTGCTGTTTACTGGAATCTTGGGGAATATAACAGGGCCATGGATTATTTCAAACGTTCGCTGGAAATAACGGAGCGAATAGGTGACATCAAGACGAACGCGGCATGCCTCAACAACTGCGGTCTTATACATTGGGGCTTTTGCGAATACAGGAAGGCTCTCGAATATTTCATAAAATCACTTGAGATAACCGAAAAGATCGGTAACCGGAATTCAATAACAGCCAATCTTAACAACATAGGTAAGGCATACGAGTACTTTAGTGAGTACTCCAAATCCCTGGAGTATTTAAACCGCTCATTGGCGATTTCAAGAGAAATCGGTGACCGTAGAACTGAATCCACGATTCTGGCAAACATGAGTGATATAAACCGGATTCTTGGCGAGTATGAAGTATCTCTCGAGTTGATCAATGATTCGCTCATTATCAGGAATGACACAGGCGATCGCAGGGGCGTAATGGAATGCATGATGAGTGAAGGTGACACACTGTTCATGATGAACAACCTTGAATCCGCCAGGAAATTCTATATGCAGTCCCGTGATATAGCTGTTGAGATCGATGCAGCAAGTCAGATAAAGGGAATAGATATCGGCATCCTGTCGCTTGATTTCGAGGAGAATAGACTTGAGGGTCTGGAAGAAGGTATAACGGATATTCTCCATTCTCCAGAGGAATCAGTTGGAAGGAATCTGAAGGCGGCTGCTCATCAACTGGCTGGAAGACTTCATTCAAGAATGCACGACTGGAACAGATCGATTGAATCTTTCGAAGAATCCGAAGTCATTTTCAAGGAATCTGATGATAACTACAATCTGGCAGTCACGCTTTATTACAAAGGGCAGATGCTTGGGGAATCAGGTAACGAAGACGGATTAAAGGAGTGTTACTCCAGAGCGAAAGAGATTTTCACCAGAATTAACGCAAAAGGATGGTTGAAACACCTGCAATCTTGAATTATTATGGAATAAGGCGATATGCCCCTTCGATGTGTACAGTTTTCGATTACTTCACTCCGTTTTACCTTCGATCCCTTCGCGAATAGCATTTTGAAGAACCTTCAGAACGTATGGTTTCTGGATAAACCCGATAAGTCCTTTGCCTGCGAAGTGCTTTAAAAGTTCCTGTCCGCTGTAGCCGCTGGAAAGAATTACACGGACATCGTTCCTGATTTTCTTCATCTCCTTAAAGGCTTCTTCACCGTCCATATTAGGCATAGTCAGGTCCAGAAGTACACAATCGATCTCGTTATGCCTTGCGCGAAAGATCTCTACGGCATCATGGCCGTCTACAGCCAGTATAACTTTTAAACCCAGCCGTTCAAGCATATATCTGCCAACCTTGCGCACTGTCTCCTCATCATCGGCAAGGAGAACCGTACCGTGTCCTTTCCACTCCTCCTCGCTGTCTTCTGATGTAAAAGGTTTTATTAATTCGATAGTGTCGGAGGCAGGAAGGAGAATCCTGAAAGTTGTTCCTTTTCCGGGTTCGCTGTAGACCTTGAGTGCTCCCTTGTGTCCGCGTACGATGCCCTGAACGGAAGACAATCCCAATCCGCGTCCGTTAACTTTCGTTGTGAAGAACGGGTCGAACAGTTTTTGCCTGATTGATTCATCCATTCCGCATCCGGTATCTATCACTTCAAGAAAAGCGTACAATCCTTCCTGCAGGTTTTCATCCGTGTACCTGTCGTACAGAAAAGAGCTGTTGTATTGAATGAATCCCGTGGAGATCGATATCACACCGTTTTTGTTACCTATTGCGTCCGATGCGTTCGTTATCAGATTCATGATTACCTGCCGGATTTGTGTAGCGTCGGCCATTATAACGACAGGATTGTCAGGGAATTTGTACTTCAGTGTAACTTTCTTCTTGATAGAGACCTCCAGAATATGGAACATCTCTCGAACCAGCTCCGATAGATCGACTTGCTCGATGACAGAATGTCCTTTTCCTGAATAGGCAAGCATCTGCTGACAGAGTTCGGCCGCTCGATTAGCCGCAGTTTCAATGTCCTTGATGTTCTGGCGCACCGGAGACACAGGGGGAAGATCGAATAGAGCAAGGTCCGCATTGCCCAGGATACCTGTAAGCATATTGTTGAAGTCGTGCGCAATACCGCCGGCCAGTATTCCAAGGCTTTCCAGTTTTTGCGCATGCAAAACCTGACGTTCAAGATTCAGTTGCTCCTGCTCGGCATGTTTGCGATCGGTGATGTTCGTCATGATTCCCTGAATAAACAGAGGTATCCCTTTATCGCTTTTAATAATGATGGCTTCATCCCTGAACCAGATTGTATCACCCGTTTGCGAAATCATGCGATATTCGGATAAGAATGGTTCTTCTGTCTGATGACAAACCGCGATCTCTTCCAGTACACGGTCGTGGTCATCCGGATGCAGATGCTCATCCAAATAATTCGGATTGTCCGTGTAGACCTGCGGTGAAACACCGAGGAATGATTCAATCTGCGGACTGATGAAGGTCGTCGAGCTTTTATCATCAAGTGCAGCGATATATGTAACAGCAGGCATTTGTTCAACAAGTGTTCGGTAGCGTTTCTCCGCTTCACGTAACGCCTTTTCAGCCATCTTGCGTTCGGTTATATCGCGTCCGGCCCCCTGGAACTCAACCACTTGTCCTTCGTCATCGAGAATGGCCCTATTGGTCCACTGGTTCCATCGTGATTCGCCGTCCGGTAAAACGATTCTGTATTCATGAGTGGCAACAGGATTCTCGCTTCCCAGAGACATGAAGTAATCCTTTACAATCCGATGGTAGTTATCGGGGATCAAAGGCATGAAACTTTGCCCTATGAGTTCATCACGGCTCCGATTAAAATAGCGGCAGTAAGCATCGTTAACGAATGTTAGCGTACCATCAGGAAGATTACGACAGATGAGTTCTGTCTGATCCTCGACTATACCGCGATAGCGTGCTTCGCTTTGTCGCAGGCGACCTTCCGCCCGTCTTCGTTTGAGTACATTTGTTGTCAGGGCGAGTATCATGAAGAACTGAAGCAGAACGAAAGTTGATGCCATCCAGATGAATGTTTTGTGCCGATAGTATAGCGATATCGGTTCGTTTATAACGACTCTCCCGGCTGGAAGATCCGAAACGGAAATTCCAAAGCGGCGCATCACTTTGTAATCGAACATCGGAACATTCGGACTTTCCGTCAGCACCGGAATATCGTCCGCTGATTCTCCATTCAGCACTCTCAGGGCCAGTAGAGCGGCATGCTCGCCCTGCGCCTTGCCGCTTATAACGATACCTCCAATAACGCCGTGTCCCACAAACATGTCCCATGCGGTGTATACAGGGGCATCGCAGTTATCAGTTACAAGCGCAGTGTATTCCTGGTAACTGTAAGCTCGTCCGGCTTGATCCCGATAGAAAGACAGGAGAAGGACTACTGTTTCATCAGGAAGAGTATTAAGAGATTCCGTCAGCTCTTCAGTAGTCAGATTCAGCAGTTCAATGAACTCAACCCTGTCAGTGAATTCCGGTGCGGCGTTTCTGAAGTTCTCCAGATTCCAGATGCCGGTAGGCGTATTGTCATTTACTACCGCGACGTAGCGTGTGTCCGGATGCAGGTCAAGCGCCAGTTCTATGGTTCCTGCCAGATCCATGGCTTCGGCCACGCCGGTGATTTCTCGAACACCCGCGATTCTGGATTCGGTGTAGTTATTCAGCCCGCAGAAAATGATGGGCACATCTGGAAATAGTAGATCGCGCCGAGGCAGCAGGAAGTTCAGGGCGTTGTCATCGGTGGTAATAATGAGATCGATGTGTTCATTCTCGTACTTAGCCCTGTATAGCTGCTCCAATTTTGGAAATATGCTATCGGGTAAAAAAATCTTCGTGTCCATATACTCGATATGAAGATTTAAATCAGAATCGTTTTCCTCCAGAATGGAGCATAAGCCATTTGAGATACTTTCCGTCCAAATGAATCCCGGATGATATGAATGAAGGACAAGAATGCACGGAGCGTCGTTTTCATGAATTGCTGATGATGCAAATGCAGTTCTACCGGACAACACTGCAATCAATATGAGCATGAAAAGCAGTACCAAAACCGATTTACTTCCCGTAACGCGTGTCAATCCGGATGTCACTGATGAGCCTCCATGAATACTAGAGAAGACAATTGTGAACCTATGGACACAAACCCCTATTTTCAATAATATCTTACTTGATGCGTAAGTCAAGATGCTTTGGGGTCAGGTCTGGAATCCATGCATTTATGTCATGATTTAGTATTCTATTACTTATAAATATCCCATATATGATATTTCAGAAAGCGATTAGCGGCAAAATCCTGAATAAAGAAGCGTTATTGTAAACAGCATCCTTAAAATGAACTGTATCAATATGCGTTGCAGAGTATGAATGAAAAGTGTATTGTTATACTGATTACGGTAGAAATGTTTTTTGTGCTGCTCTCAGTCAGCAAAAGTATCTATCAACTGCCCGGGTTGCTTTTAATCTGAACGCCTTGGGTGAACAGGAGGAATTGATGAGATATCCATTACTGTCCGATGCCGATATGAAAGCCATGGATGCTTTGAAGGAACATCATGGCGGAGCCACGAAAATCGTCAGCACAATCAGGAAGATGAGGGATTTCGAGACCAGGAAACGCATCCTCGCAGATAAGGGATTCGGGAAAATGATTGAGGAAGCTGAAGCCTATGCGAAGGAATTCCCTCAGGTTGAGGATTTCGAGAAGGAAAACGAAATTGTTTACAATGATGCTTTTGGAACCGGAACAAGTCAGGTTTCAGGATTCCAGGGCGCAAAGGTTACCCGCGAAGCGATCAGACGGATAGCTGAGAGCGCAGGGACCGATGAGCCCTGTTACGCTCCGCAGGAAATGATTTCCGTTGTAGCTCTGACAGATAATTACATTTACAATGGCGACCTCATGGCAACTCTTGCTATGGCCGAGAACATTATGCAGGCCAGTAAATTCTGCAGCACGAATCTTATAGGGATACCTCAACCCGAAGATCGTTTCAGAGAACTTGAAGCAATTACCGGTGAGAAGTTCGAAAGATACGAATGCGAAGGCGGAAACTGTGCGCTTACGTTGAAAAACCAGGGCACGCCCTTCGGGAATTTCGGCGGAATCGAAGTAGCGAACAATAACCACCTGATCTATCTTGACGGCGTTACCCGCACAGCACTGGCAACGGGCGGGAACTTCTTCCTGAATCCGAGCTGGAGCACAATCATTGCAGTCTGCTACTATGGACGGGATATTCCGAACCTTCATATAAAGATTTCCATGCTCCTGGCTACTCAGAATCCCATGCAGTTCAGAATGCTGCTCAATATCATGAACGAGTATATTCGCGAAGATGGAACCTCTCCCATATATGAAATCAACATCGGCAACGGCTCAACCGCTGCCAATTTCATCCAATGTGCGAAGGAGCTCGACGCAAGCGGGATCAAGGGCGTCAGCCTCGCTGCTCATATCTATATCAATCCCGATCTTGGTATGCCGAATTTCAACTGGACAGATCATATGTTCAAAGTACTTGAGAGCGGCACCAATATGACCTTCAAGTACGAGAGCGATGGAACCGCGCATGAACTCGATACCATGGCGACATACTTCATATCAGAGGATGAACGTGATGCTATCGCGAAGGATATCGGTGAGGTTATTTACAACAAGGCTGTCCGAGCGTCTGAAGACGGTAGAGCTATGATGAGACGTGGTATCAGGGCGATCTTCGCGAAGAGTTGCCAGCAGCACTGAATACTTTAAGGTAATAATCAGAACAGGGCAGAGAGGTTTTCATGATACAGGACTGGAACAATCGTTTCTCGGATAATATCAGGGAGTACGGCGGGTACTCCATAGGCAAGCTATTCGCTTTGCTGACCGATCCTGAGATTATTTCGCTGGCAGGCGGACTTCCTTCGCCGGATATGTTTTTAAAACACGAGATGAGACTCGTATCTGGAAGGGTGCTTGAGGAGGATATCGAGAAAGTCATGCAGTACACTCCCATTAAGGGGGAAAAGGCTCTACTCGACGCTATAGTGCAATTTCTGGATAGAGATAACATCCGGGTTACGGATGATAACATTGTCGTGACCTCATCAGGGCAGCATGGACTTGACCTGACGGGCAGACTGTTTCTGAACCCAGGAGATGTTGTTCTTCTTGACCGTCCCACTTTCGCCGGAGCGATTGTCGCGTTTCAGATGCAGCGCCCCGAGTTTGCGGGTGTAGATATAGAGGAAGACGGCTCGGATATTGAGGGATATCGAAAGAAGATAGAAGCTTTCGGAAAAGAGGGCAGGAAGCCCAAATTCATATACGTTGTGCCTGATTTCCAGAATCCATCCGGTATAACCATGAGCCTCGAGAAAAGGCTTGCTCTGATAGATCTCAGCAGAGAGTTCGGTATTCCTATTCTTGAGGACAGCCCCTACAGGGATTTCCGATACCAAGGCGAAACCATCCCTTCCATCTACTCACTTGATCAGAAGGATGGCGGCGGAAATGTAATAGGCCTGTACACATTCTCGAAGCTCTTCTGTCCCGGTCTCAGGGTTGGATTCAACATAGGTCCAGTCGAAGTGATTGAAGCCATGACCAACATCAAAGAGGGAAATGTTCTTAATTCACCCAAGTACAATCAGGACATGTGCGCGGCTTTCCTGACCGAGATGAACATGGAGGAGCACATCCTTAAGTGCAGAAAATATTACGGAGAGAAGCTCAAGGTGTTTCTTTCGACAATGGAGGAGTATTTCCCGCCGGAACTGGGAGTGACCTGGACGAAGCCCGAGGGAGGGCTCTTCCTGTGGGTAACGGTTCCAGAGGAGATCGATACACACGATCTATTTTACGAAGCCGTTAAACACAAAGTCGCGTTCGTTCCGGGTGATGTGTTTTTTGGAGAAAACCCCGCAAGAAACACTATGAGAATCAACTTCTCATTTGCCTCAAAGAATCAACTGGTCACAGCGGTTAAAAGACTTGCTGAATGTATTCGCAGCCAACTGTCCTTGTAGAGGAGAGAGACAACAGCCAGGCAGGAAAGAAATATGAGAAAAAAACCGATACAGTACCGATCAACAAATCTAAGAGCACCCGCGGTCAACTTCGAGCAGGCCCTTCTTAAGGGAATCGCCCCGGATGGCGGACTTTATATGCCGGAGGAAATACCCCGATTTACACTCGAGGAGATACAGGAATTCTCGGATGCGCAATATCATGAAATAGCATTTGCAGTTGGAAAAAAATTCCTGGCCGGTGAGATTCCAGAAGATGATCTAAGGCAAATTGTCATAGACGCCTACGATTACGAAGTGCCGCTTGAGCATGTGTACGAACGGAAGTACGTAATGAGACTGGATCAGGGGCCGACAGCTTCCTTCAAGGATTTCGCGGCAAGAATGATGGGCCGCCTTATGCAGTACTTCCTCGATCGGAAGAGTGGAGAGCTGCTGATTCTGACCGCAACTTCGGGAGATACGGGAAGCGCCATAGCAAATGCTTTTTACGGACTGGATAACATCAAAGTAGTTGTCCTGTTCCCTTCGAATGAAGTAACTGCGCGTCAGCGGAAGCAGATGACAACCCTTGGGAAAAACGTAACCATACTTTCTCTCGACGGAAAATTCGATGATTGTCAGGCGCTGGTAAAACAGGCATTCGCTGACAGGGAACTGGATTATCTGAACCTCTCATCCGCGAATTCGATCAACATCGGACGGCTTATACCTCAGACAATGTACTACTTCTATTCGTTCGCGAAGCTCCGGTCCGGAGACCCGGATGAGAAAGTAGTTTTCTCCGTTCCATCGGGAAATTTTGGCGATCTCTGCGGCGGTCTTATCGCAATGAATATGGGATTACCGGTCAGCAAGTTCGTTGTTGCTACAAACGAGAATGACGAGTTCCCTGAATTTGTCAAATCCGGTGTCTACGAAAAAGTCGTGCCCTCCAGAAATTGCATATCGAGTGCCATGAACGTAGGACATCCGAGTAATATCCCAAGGCTGGTTGCTCTTTACGGAGGAAACATGAACGAACAGGGCGTGATAAATACCGCGCCTGACCTCGATCGTATCCGGGAAGACATGTACGCGGTGAGCATTAACGACCATGAAACGGAAGCGATGATAAAGGATGCCTTCGAGGAACACGGACTTCTGCTTGAGCCCCATGGATCCGTCAGCTGGGCAGGCCTCATGCGCTATCTTCAGGAAACAGGAGAGCACAAAGATCAGCTCTGTATTTCGCTGGAAACAGCTCATCCGGCAAAATTCCCCGAGAAGATACGCGAAATCCTCTCTTTCGATCCTGAACTGCCACCAAGTCTTCACGGACTTGAGGAAAAAGAGGAATCGTACGAGCATCTGCCCGAAGGTTTTCCCGCCTTCAAATCCTTCCTGAAAGAAAACTATTAGAAACCCCAGCGTGACATCCATCGGCCTGGTGGGTGTCACGCATAAATAACCCGGTAAAGGCGCAAAAAATGAAGTATATCATCATTCTTGGAGACGGAATGTCTGACCGTCCGATTGAATCCCTGGGAGGCAAAACACCTCTAATGGCTGCTGACATCCCAAGCATTGACTCACTCTGCTCAAGTGGCAGGTGTGGCAAATTCGTAACAGTACAGGCAGATATGCCGCCCGGAAGCGCGGTGGCGAATCTGAGTGTACTCGGCTATGACCCGGCAGAAGTATTTCAGGGCAGGGGAGTGCTTGAGGCAGCGAGTATGGGGGTTGAACTTGATTACTCTGATCTGGCTATGAGGTGCAACCTTATCTGTATCGAGGACGGAAAGATAAAAAACCACTCCGCGGGACATATAAGTACGGAAGAATCACTTCAGCTTATCGAAGCGCTTGATAAAGAGCTGGGAACTGATGTAATGAGCTTCTATCCGGGCGTAAGCTACAGGCACCTTTTTGTACTCAAGAACGGAAGCGATTCCATTTCCTGCACACCTCCTCACGATGTGCCAGGCACGGATTACAATAAGGTTATGGTAGAAAGTTCCGGAGCAGAGGGAGAAAAAACAGCCGCGCTTCTTAACAGCATCATAATGAAATCCCATGAGATACTCAGCAGTCATCCGGTAAATCGGAAGAGAATCGCTGAGGGGAAGGATCCGGCCAATTCGGTCTGGTTCTGGTCCCCCGGTTTCAGGCCGAAGATGAAAACCATGACCGAGCTGTACGGGATCAAGGGAGCGGTAATCTCAGCTGTAGATCTTGTGAAAGGCCTCGGTATTTACGCGGGGCTGGACGTTATTGAAGTTGAAGGAGCGACAGGGCTGTACGATACGAATTACGAAGGCAAGGCTCAGGCTGCAGTAGACGCGCTGAAAGGCGATTACGACTTCGTCTATCTTCACGTGGAGGCAACCGATGAAGCGGGTCACGAAGGTGACGTTGATCTGAAAATAAGAACTATCGAATATCTCGATAAGCGAATCGTGAAATACATCGTTGAGCAGACTTCAGTTATGACTGAAGATGTAGCCATCGCCATTACTCCCGACCACGGAACCCCCTGCGACGTAAGAACGCATGTTCATGACCCCGTTCCGTTCCTGATCTATCATCCGGGAGAAACACCCGATGATGTCACTCATTACGACGAGATTCATACCGAAAGCGGCAGTTACGGCACCATCGAGGGAGATACGTTCATGAAATCACTGCTGCGATTCAGATGATGTTTATCTGAACAGCCCCTTGATCGCTCCCCAGCTTTCGTTTTCCAGTTCCAGGCCTACCCAAGTACAACCTGCCCTGAACAAAGCGTCGACCTCATATCCGCCCATTACCACTGGCCCCATGTCGTTGAAACTATGAGCCGTTCCCGTCCAGTTATCGTACTGGTCGTAAAGAACTGAGGGAAGACCTTCTACCGAATATACAGTGGTAATAGCGGACATCCAGAAGTCATGTTCTACAGGTACTGGTGTTGCGTAATTAACGATCACAGGTGCGTAGTGCAGCGCGGTGATAACATCGGACGTAAGGTTTGTCAAAGGTCCTGATGCATCATCACCGTTCCAGAGTTCCACAACAATCTGATCGGTATCCCAGGGATGATTCGAATGATGGTAGAACCACCATTCTGTATAGTCACATTCATAGTTCCCTGCTCCGGGCACAAAATCGGTAATATCGAACCATGTTCCGTAAAAGGCGCTTCCTGAGGATATCCAATAAGCGATTCCATCGTCGTACTGAAACCAATCAAGGGTTCCAGTTCCGCCTGCGACAGGATTCTCGATTTTACAGTTATCAATCGCGTAAGCAAAAACAGCTGTGAACGCAAGAACAAAAATTACCTTTATCATTTGTTTCCTTTCCAGTAATGAATTATCTTAAGTTATTAACATTAATTTGTATATCCTATCACAATACTCTATAAATTTAACATACAGGGGTGACTATTACCTGTCAACAACAGGATGAGTTGACGGATGCTTCGTCACTGCAATTCGCGCATGCTTCAAATTTGTTATCGGGGCATTTATTTTAAGAACTCGAAAAAACGATACATTTGGATTATTCGAAAAGGCCCTCTTCCCGAAGGCTCAGGGTTTCACCGTCGGCCACTATCATATGATCCAGAATCCTGAAGCCGAGGCTCTTGCCCAGTTCGCTGAGTCTTCTTGTCAGGTTTATATCCTCCTGACTTGCCCTTTTTGCTCCTCCAGGATGGTTGTGAACGAGTATCACGGCGGTTGCTCCTGTGGCAATTACTTTTTCCAGGAGGTTTCTGGGATGTACCGCAGCCTTGTCCACCGTACCGAACTCCAGAACGCACTCCGTAATGAGCCTGTTGCTGGAGTCAAGCAGAAGGGCGATGAGTTTTTCCTTTCTGAGGGTACCCATAGCGGTTTCAAGATAGTTTTTTACCTTTGACGGGCTGTCGATGACTTCCGCTCCCCTGGAGGGTTTCAGTGACCTGGCTGTCACCGAGGTAACCATATTCAATAGAACCGCAGCTGCGGGTCCTATCCCATCAACGGTCTGGAGCATATCGGGAGGTTGCGAAAGGACTGCATGAAGGGATCCAAATTTCTGTAGCAGTTCGTGCGCCTTCTCCTTCGTATCCTGCCTTGGTATAGCGTAAGTCAGAAGCAGCTCCAGCGCATCTCTGTCGGAGAATCCCCTGATACCGCCATTTAGGTATCTATCTCTCAGCCTTTTTCTATGTCCTTCTTTTGGAAGTGTCATTTTTCCAGGTAGACGGTGGTTGACGGGAAGGCAAAATCAAGGTCCAGTTCGTATACGATCTGCATTATCTTGAGATTTATATCCTCCCTTTTGTCAAGCCATTTCTGATATTCAACTGTCAATATGAAGTATTTCATTTCTATATCCAGGGATGAGTCTCCGAAACCCGTGAAATTTACGTATACATTCTGGTTATCAACATCCTCATCGTTTTTCATCATCTGGCGCAGCCGCTTCAGAAGTTCTTTCATCTTCTCCGGTGTTGTGTCGTACGTAACTCCAACGGTTGTTGAAGTTCTTCTCATCGGGCGTTTGGAATAGTTGTTGATATTGGAATCCATGATCTCTTTATTTGGTAGCGTGACAAGTGTTTTCTCCACTGTTCTTATGCGGGTTGAACGGATGCCTATTTCCTCAACTGTTCCGCTGACTCCGTTAACCTCGATAAAGTCTTCCACCATGAAAGGTTTGTCGAGGAATATCACAACCGAGGCGAATATACCTGAGATCGAATCCTGAGCAGCCAGCGCCATGGCAAGTCCACCGATTCCCATTCCGGCAAGAATTCCACTGACAGGATATCCGTTGGACTGCATATAGAAGATAATGCCTATCGCAACCAGTATGAACTTGGCAAGCTTCCTGAGAATGGGGACGAGCTGATCATCCATCTTTGATTCGGTATTATCGGCAACGGAAGACATCTGCTCCGCGACAGTATCGATGGCTTTCATAAGAAGCCAGAGAACGTTAACGGTAACGAAGAAGAGAAATACCTTTCTTACCCATTCGGTTGTGGAGGGCGGCAGGGCGTGTATTCGTATGGAAATGTAAACACCAAAAATGATTATCAGAAATGCTGCGGGTTTAATAAAATCCCTGGCGAGGGTTCCGAAAAAGCCCGTATTCTTCTTCCCGATTTTTTCCAGAACCGTTTTAAGTATGCTTTGTACCAGAAACGCTATCAGTACAATCAGCACAGATGTAGCGATTTTACCAAGAGGAAAGCCTCCCGTAGTATAATTATACGCATCAGTAAGAAAACTTATCATTAAGGTACCTCCGGTAGGATTTCATGCAGTTTGCATCCCCGACACCATGAATCAGATACTCAGCGGTGTCAACATCCAGGTCAGTTTTGCTTATGTTATTATGATAGCTTGTAATAAAGATAATAAAAGATAGCGTAATGTAACGAGGTACGTTTATCGTTCACAGGTTTGAGATGGCTTTCTGAATTCTGATACCTGTTGACATTGGTGGTCAGTCTGTGCAATTCATTGGTTTACTATCTTGAGATAAAATGGAGGCATCTTGAAAATTGCGAAAATAAAAGACTGGATTTTGCAGCTTTCCCTTGCGTTGATAATATTTTTCGGATTTCTCCGTCCTTACGTTATCGAAGCTTTTAGAATTCCTACTCCCAGCATGGAGGGAACCATGCTCGTTGGAGACCACCTGCTTGTCTTGAAGGTTTCGGAGGGTCAGCAGATTCCATGGACAGACAGAATGAGACCACTGCTTCATTGGTTCAGGGGCGATGAATATGGATTACTGATGCCTGCAACCAGTGATCCTGAAGTTGGTGAGGTTTTGATCTTCAAGTATCCGGCAGAGCCTGGTAAGGACTTCGTAAAACGGATGGTGGCCGCTGCAGGTGATACGGTTCGAGTAAGCGGGGATACTCTGTATGTAAACGGTGAACCCTCTGAGGATTGGTCCTTCTGTTATCAGGATGGATTTGAGCCATGCCAGTTGGATCAGTCATGGCCCGATTGTCTTGACCGGCTTTATGGAGGAGTTCAAGACCTGGCATACTGGGAAATACGGGACAACTGTATTATGACGGAAGGTGTTCTGGCATACGTTGTGCCTGAAGATCATGTATTCATGATGGGAGATAACCGCGATCATTCAAGCGACAGCAGGGTTTGGGGAGCATTGCCGGTTGATCTTATCAAAGGAGAGGCTCTTGTTACATATTGGTCATGGGTTCCCGGTCACGGTCTTCCTAAATTCGACAGGATCGCGAGGCTGATAAGGTGAGCGATATCCTGATCAGTGAAGTATTGCCATATTCCAGTAAGTATCTGGAGAATATTTCAGTACGGTATCTTAATCTTCGCGAACTTGCCAGGGGAGCTCTTGACAGCCGTGAACTGCACCGTGACGGTTACTGGAGAATCGATAACGAAAGTGGCCCTGTAGCTTATCATGCTATCAAGAAAGGAACACCCTACAGGTTCATAGGGCGTGATGTAAGAGGTTTGGATGATTTCCTCAACTGGCTGGAGAATGATATCACCGAGTTGAATTTGTCCTACTATTTTCTTGAAGATAGTGTGCTGAAATATCTTTTAAGATGCTGGACGGAGGAACCTGTTCTGAGGAAATTAAAGGGTTCCAGGGGACAGATCATGGAATTGTACGAGAAACTTATAGGCAAAAGAAAATCAGGGTTGCTCAGGGTAGTTAAAGAAAACATAATCACATTGATTCCCATAGTTGAAGGCGAAGCCGAAATCGGCTGGATGCCCGAGAGAACCCTTGATGGTCCCGAAGTATGGGAATATCTTGAATATGAGGCAAGAAACGGAGGAACCGGCTACTTCTATCCCGGAAAGACGATTTCCCTGTCAGGAGTAGGGCTGGATGAAATATCTCTCCTTATTAATGCATTCAACCAATGGTATGTGCTTCTATTGGAGATGTGGTCCGATTGCTTCATGCAGGCAGTCAACGTTTTCGGGACACTGCGGCAGGAAAAACCCATACTTGGGAAACTGGTATTTATTCCTGATGAGGGTTTACAGCAGAAAAGTTCTTTTAACGATCCACAGAGATTGCCGGATGTGCTGATATTGCTGGTAAAGGCAATTTCAGCGGAACACAATAACCCTGAAATCTGTTTGAAGCTGTTCAGAGATTCCAACAAAGATCAGAAACATGCTCTGAATTCCGCAGGCCTCAGCGAATTGATGGGGAAATAGTAGAACACAGTTAAGTTCCGGCAGCAAATCAGCTCTGAAGATATCTTTTTATGTCTTCCTGTGTTCCCATAATGAAAATATGGTCATCTGCCCTGAAAACATCGTCCGGTCTTGGAATTCTGTATTTCCTTCCATCTTCAGTCATACGACCTATATAAGCAATATTCAGACCGAAGATCTTTCGAATGTCCAGATCCCGGAGCATTCTGCCAACCATGGCTTCCTTAACTTCTACATGAGCGAACACAATTCCTCCTGAAAGGGGAAGGTACGATTCGACACCCTGAAGTGTGAGGCGCCTTGCTTCCGTAACTCCCTGCGTCTGCTCCGGCGTGTAAATGAAATCAGCTCCGACAGCTTTCAGTATGCGCGCTTCGCGGTTGCTTGTTGCTCTGCTGTGAACTTTAAGATCCATGTCCTTGAGAATTTTTGTGACCAGAACGTTTGAGCCGAAATCTTCACCTATCGCTACTATTACAAGATCCATACTGGCAAGACCATGTGCTTCGAGCATATTCTCATCGGTGCAGTCGAATGACACCGCTGCGGACACGGAATTGCTGATTTCCTGTACAATCCGTTCACTTCTATCGATAGCCAGCACCTCGGCTCCGAGATCTTCAAGTTTCGTCGCAAGGCTGAACCCGAAAGAGCCCAGGCCGATTACTGCAAATTTCTGTGACTTCAAAAGCTCTTCTCCGTTCTATCCTATTGTTATCCGGGTTTCAGGATATTCGTAACGCATAACAGTCCTTCTTCCGGTTGCAGCCGCCAGTGCAGCGGGTCCAATCCGGCCCACGAACATTGTCAGTATGATTATGACCTTTCCCATCCAGGTCAAATCAGCAGTTGGTCCTGTGGAAAGCCCAACTGTACCGAATGCGCTCATCGATTCAAAAATATAATCAAAAGTGCTATGTTCAGAAGATGAATTCTGTTCGGATATAAGTAGAAGTCCAGCCGAGACGGTGAATGCCATTCCACCCAGAAGAAGTAATGCCGCTGTTCTCTTAATATCATGTGAAGGTATTCTACGCTTGTATACCTCGGTTGCCGGCTTATTCCTGATCAGGGAAATAACGCTCATGAACAGTACTCCTACCGTAATTGTTTTGACTCCTCCTCCTGTTCCTCCCGGAGAGGCGCCAATGAACATCAAAGCAACAAAGAACCATAACATGGCTGGTGAGATAACTGATGTGGGAACCGTGTTGAATCCCGCTGTTCTTGGCGTAACAGACCCGAGGTATGCGTTGGCCATCTTCTGCGAGAGAGTCATTCCCTCAAGAGTATTGTTCCACTCGAGGATAAGAAAAAGAGCCATACCGGCAACAATCAATATGCAGGTAACCCAGAGTATCAGCTTGATCTGGACGGACATACGTTTACTTGTCCCGGTTCGCATCCTGTGCATCATGTGGATTCCAAGGGAAGTCAGCACCATGAAACCGATACCTCCAAGTACTATCAGGCTGCCAATTGTAATTGCGATTCCGGGAACATGTGCGAATCCTTCAAGGTTGGTTGGATTGCTGAAATAGCCTGCGGATGCGTCGGTAATCACCGGATTCAGGCTGAATCCAGCGTTGCAGAATGCTGATATGCTGTGAAAAACCGATTGCCATATCTTGAAGTTGGTCGTCCAATCTACAGGTTGGCCGTCCCAGATGATGTAGAGAATGAAAGCACCGGCCGTTTCAATGGTCAGTGTCCAGCCGATAATCGACCCCATTATCTTCTTCAGGTCGCTTACGAAATCACTGTCCATAACCCTTATAAGAGATGTTGATTCACGCAGGCCGGCATTATGCCCAAGGAAAAGAGCGAAGAACGCCACAAAGGTCATGATGCCCAGACCACCCACCTGAATAAGTATCAGTATTATGATTTGACCGAAAAGCGTAAAATCGATGGCTGTATCTCTTACGATCAATCCGGTAACACACGTTGCTGAAGTCGAAGTAAATGCCGCGTCAATCAATCCGATACCTCCCTGCGGTGTTGAGGCAGGCATCATCAGCATCATAGTGCCAAAGAGTATGACAATAGCGAATGAGACCGGAAGTATCGCGGCAGGAGACAGATGCTCAAAAGCCCATGATCCGAATGAGGCAAGCATCACCCTGACTGAACATAGAATACTGTACCCTATTGATATCCTTACTACTGTCCTGAACGCGGCAGCTGAGGGAATATTATCTGAAGCAGACAGTTTAATTGCAAATGCCAGGAGAGCCAGGATATAGAGGAATGAGAAGAGAAACAGCCATTTTTCCTCGCTGAGACGATCCTTTAATGAAGCAAGGCTTACCGGTAGAAGTATCCCGATAAGATACAGCAGCGAAGCGGCAAGTATCAGAATATCCCCGGCCTGCCTGATATCGGCAGAATCCGGATCAAGGCCGAAACGTATTGTCAGAATAGAAAATACGATAATCGCGAGCAAAAGCCTTGTAGCTCTGTTTCCCGGAAATCGTGTATCCAAAATTACCATACCTCTCAGCTACGGTTTCAAGCATATTAACACTCTTGGAAGGCTTGGTCAAACATGAAAGGATTCAAAATGAATAAAACCAGTGAGTACGACCGGTTTCTTGATCTAAGACCATTGAATGTTACAAGAGCTCTTCCCGGCAGCAGGTGTGCTCTTGTAAGCATGAGGGATATCGCGGCTGTCGGGATTGACGAGAACGCCATTGTGATGGCGGCAAATATCCGAAACCCGCTCAGTGCATTTGGAATTCTTAAAGCCGCACACCAGGTTGATTCATTTGTAGTCTTTGAGCTCGCCAAGTCGGAAGCCACATATACCGGCGTTAACTTCAAAAATCTTCCCTGGTTTGCCATGCAGTACTCGAGCCTTCTGGGTGACAGGGTGGTTTACGCTCTTCACATGGATCATTACGCCATCAAATCGACAGCTGACAGAGATGAATCGATTGTAACAGTTCCGGACGCAATATTCAGGGGGTGGACATCTGTAGCCGTGGATGCCTCTCACAACCATGATTACGATAACCTCATGTTCACCCGGGATCTTGCAATGCACATTCCTCCCTATATCGGGCTTGAGGCTGAAGTAGGTGAAATAAAAGGCGCCGGAGTTCTGACAACCGTTGAGGAAGCCGAATATTTTGTTGGCGGCCTGAACAGCTGGGGCATTTTCCCCGATTTCCTTGCTATCTCGAACGGTTCAAAACATGGCACTTACGATTCTTCCAAGGGGGAAGGAGAGGGAATAGATCTTGCGAGAACCGGCGAAATCGCCAACGCCATTTCAAAGTATGGTTGCGTAATTGCCCAGCATGGCATCAGCGGAACACCCCTTGACAAGGTGGGACATTTCAAAGAATACGGCATTAATAAAGGCAACGTGGGAACACTGTGGCAGAATATCGTGTTCGGACTGGAAATGGATATTGTAAGCGGAAATGCCGTGATTGAGAACGGAAGTTATGTCAAGAGACCGGACAAGGGTATTCCTATGGAACTCTGGAAGGAGATGGTAGCATGGGCGGACGCTCAGGGCTACCCGCGTAACTCCGGTGATTACAAGAAGGCTAATCTTCCGTTTCATCATCTTATAATGGGTCTTCCGGAGGAGTACCGGAAAAGAATAATCGATGAGACGGAAGCATGGGCTTTAAGATTCTTCGAAGCATTCAATTCAAATGGAACCGGATCGAAAGTTATTGATAGAATCCTTCAGAGGGATGACTGGAATGCCACTCCCAAACGGAAAATCACGGCTGTGAGGTCCGAGTATACAGCTGCGTCAGCACCGGACCGGGGCGAAGTAATCTCAAGCGGGGAAGACTATTCGGATTGATAGGATGATACACCTCTGAAAAAATATGTAATAAGGAATGCCAGAATACTGGATCCAGGATCGGACACGGATTTTATCGGAGATATTCTGATATCAGACGGTATTATAGAAACTGCCGCGCCACGGCTTCAGCAGCATCTGGATGCAATAGAGGTAGACGGCATCGGTAAATGGGTATTCCCGGGCCTTATTGATATGCATGTACATTTGAGGGAGCCTGGAGGCGAAGATTCTGAAACTGTAGAGACAGGGCTAAAAGCGGCGATTGCCGGAGGCATAACCACAGTGGGAGTTATGCCGAACACTGTCCCCCCCATGGATACACCGGAATCCATTGCAAACCTGAAGAAATCAGCGGAGCGCTGCGGGCTTGCAGATGTCATTCCTGTTGCATGTGTTACAGCAGGAAGATCCGGAAGAGAACCGGTTAACTTTATCGAGCTTCACGAAGAAGGGGTATCCGCTTTTTCTGATGATGGAGACCCTGTGCATAACTCCGGGTTACTTCTGGAAGCACTTGATGCAGTCAATGAATTTGATGGCGTAATTATTGAGCACCCCGAAGTTAAAGAACTGGCGGGAGGTTCTGTAAACAGCGGGTCGGTGTCCTTGAAACTCGATGTAGAAGGTATTCCATCTGTGGCGGAAACAGCCGATATAGCCAGGTGCATGGAAATCGCGTCGAATTCCCGGGGGCATCTTCACCTGACACATCTTTCTCTGCCAAGAAGTATTGAACTGGCGAGAGAGGAGTGCTTCAATTCCGCGAACGTAACCATCGATGTTACTCCCCACCATATTGCTCTTAACGAGAACGCGCTGATGGAACACGGAACACTCGCTAAAATGAACCCTCCTCTTCGCAGCCTCGAACAGATGAGAAGACTTGGGGAAATGGTGAGGGATGGAATGGTTGATGCCATCGCGTCGGACCACGCGCCGCATGTCGCGTATATGAAGGACGGATCCATCTCCGAAGCCGCCTTTGGAATAACCGGTCTTGAAACTCTTCTTCCGATAACACTGGAAGTTCTAACCGGTCTTAAGATGCCTGTTATCAGAATACTGCATCTCCTTACCTGCGGTCCGGCGAGGGCACTCGGTATAACTGCCCCCGGGCTTACCCCTGGTCTCAAAGCCGACTGTGTTCTCTTCGATCCTGAAATAGAATACCGGCTTTCCGAAAAGGGTTCATTTTCCAGGTCAGCCAATACCCCGTTCCATAACAGAATGCTGAAGGGCAGAGTTGAAGCTGTATGGATGGGAAGGCTTATTTACAGGGATGGTGAATTTGTCAAAACTTAACACAGGAATTCTGTTGTCTTTTGTACTGATTGCTTTCATGGGTCTTTCGTGCGCTTATTACAACACGTATTACAACGCCAGAAAAAGCTACGAATCAGCCCTGGAACTGGCCAGAACGAATCCTGATAATCCCGTTTCATCGGAGGAGAACCTCCTTGATGAAGCTATTTCCGGTGCGGCCAAGGTTCTCGCGGTTTATCCTGAAAGTCGCTGGGCAGACGATGCTCAGCTTCTGCTGGGAGATGCTCTTCTACAGTCCGGCAGGCGGACACTCACAGGCAGCGGCACGTCAGATTTCACAGAGGCGATGATGGCGTATTCCTCCGTTGTCGTAATGACGGACAATCAGGAATTCCGGGATAGAGCAAACACCGGCATAGGACTTGCTGCCATTGAACTCGGAAGGTTCAACGATGCCAAAGCATCTTTTGAAAGTGTCTCATCCGAAGACAACGGGCTGTTCATTCGCTCAAGATTATATCTTATTGAAACCTACCTGCTCGATAAACAGGCTGAAATTGCTCTGGAAGTAGCGGACGATCTTGGAATACCCGATAATGACAGTCTTGCCGCTGAACTCACCCTTTTAACCGGTCGTGCTTTCATGGAAATCGGGCAGCCGGACAGCGGAGCTGTTCTTGCCCTCTCTGCCGGGGAAATGTTCGGCAGAGGAGAGGGATACTACCGGGCTCTTACCGTTGCGGCGGAGGCTTACATCCAGGAGGAAAAGCCGACAATGGCTGTAGAAGTTCTGAACAGGCTTCTTGCAGGATACAGGTCGGATATGGAAACGGCAGCAATTGCTCTGTTGAACGGAAAGGCCAGAGAATTATCCAGAGATTACTCTGGAGCTATACTTTCCTACCGGTCAGCTGCGGACCTTGACCGGTACAGAGAGTTCGGCGCTGAAGCCCTCTACCTGAGAGCATTGCTCCTGGAAGAAGAAGACAGAATTGATGACGCTCTGGACGATCTTAAGGAACTTACCGAAAGAAGCGGGAATTATCTTTGGAAAAGGCTGGCTGCGAACAGAAGAAATGACCTTGAGCTGCTTGAGGAATATTCGGATGAACTGATCAGCAGTAATGAGGATAGAAGCTGGCTGTACAGGCTGATGATAGCCGAGAAGAGAATAGACCTCTACGGAGAAGAAGACTCTATGGCATTATCAGAACTTCTTGATATCTCGGAAAACGGATCTGAGATGGAAAGGGCAATTGCACTGATAACGCTCTCTGAAATCCTGCCCATCAATGAGGATTCTTCCTTGTCGCTGACGCTGGAAGCCTATTCCCTTTGCGATGAAGGAGACATTGCGACTGAAATTGAAGACAGACTGAACCTGCCGAGAGGGCGTGGATATCATTCCCGTCCTTCGGTGATGCTGGAAAGAGCATGGGAATTGATAGAAGCAATGGAATTCACCGACGCGTGGGAAATACTTGATTCTCTTCAGTCATCGGCATGGGGAAGGATGATAAGACCTGATATACTCTGGGCATCGTATATTGCGGGAGAAGCTGCCAGGATTGATGACAGGATTCTTGAAAGCTACCTTACAGAACTGATCGAAGATTATCCGGAGACCGATTTCGGCAGGGCTGCCCTGAACAGAATGGGTGGCGAGGAAGAGGGAGGAGAAGAATAATCGACTCGGAATCAGTGATTATTGAAAAGGAAGAAATACTACCCGGCATATTCAGGTTTGAATTCAAAGCATCCGAAGAGTTTCTCAGGGAAGCCGAACCCGGCAGGTTCGTGCAGATAGAAGTTTCTTCCGAGCCGTTTCCCGTTACCCGCAGACCATTCACTATCAGCAAATGTTCCTATAACTCTCTTGTAATCATTTTCGAAGTTGTCGGTAGAGGGACGGAAATACTTGCCGAGGTGGACGAAGGGCAATCGCTCAGGATGCTTGGCCCACTCGGGCATGGTTACACACTCAATTCAGGTAAATGGCTGCTTATAGGAGGCGGGCTGGGAGCTGCCGGATTTCCCGGGCTTGCCGCCAGTATCGACTGCCGGTTGATGGTTCTTGGAGCGGCAACAAAGGACAAACTGCTGACCTTTCCCGGAATCGAGACCATAGCGATTACCGAGGATGGCTCTTCCGGTAGAAAGGGTCTTGTAACCGATCCTCTTAAGACGGTACAGTGGGATTCATTCAGCAATATAGCCCTTTGCGGTCCCATAGCTATGATGAGAGCTGTAATTGAATCAATGCCTGTGGAATCGCGGAAAATTACTCAGGTATCCGCTGAAGCCAGGATGGGATGCGGATGGGGAGCGTGTGAAGGCTGCTCTATCCCCGGGGCCGATGGAGGTTATCTGAAATGCTGCACCGATGGCCCCGTACTGCCCGCTGAAGCCGTGGACTGGGATATGTGGGAAGGGATTCTCTGATGAGATATTACTGGGAACTCTGGGGTCGCAAATTCGATTCCCCGATAATCCTGGCCTCCGGGACAGCCGGTTTCGGGCTTGAGCTGATGAAGCAGAATAATCTGCACGGAGCTGCGGCCGTCATATCAAAGGCAACCACACTGAAGCCCACTCCCGGGAACCCTCCTCCAAGAATAGTTGAGACGAGGTTCGGCCTTCTGAATTCTATCGGACTCGCCAACCCTGGTGTTGATGAAATCGTAAAAACAATACTCCCGGAAGCCGATAAGCTTCCCGTTCCTCTGATAGTAAACGTAGCAGGCGAAACAGTAGAGGAATTTCCCGCGGTTATTGAAAAACTTGAGCGTTCCCCCGTTCCCTTCGGGTACGAAGTAAACGTATCCTGCCCCAACGTTGCCGCAGGTGGGATAACCTTCGGGGCATCACCATCCACAGTCGAAGAGATATCAAGGCTTGTGAAATCGGTTACATCCAGGCCCTTCAGTGTTAAGCTTACTCCCAATGAGGGCAGCATGGCAGAATCGGCACAGGCCGCCGAAACCGGTGGAGCCGACAGTGTAACTGTCTGCAATACTTTCCTCGGGATGAAGATGAACTGGAAGACCGGCAGAGCTCCCCTTAAGCGCAAGGTGGGCGGCTATTCCTCACCGGCCCTTCTTCCACTGACTGTGGCAAGGGTCTTTAAAACAGCCGAAGCAGTTGATATTCCCATTCTGGCCTCCGGGGGCGTAAGCTGTCCTGAAGATATTCTTGAACTGCTTGCTGCCGGGGCAGCCATGGTTCAGGTGGGAACATGGCTTATGAGAAGGCCGGATGCCGCGGGAGAAATGAGAGAGGGTGTTGTCAGACTCCTTGAGCGTGATTCTCTATGAGACTGCTTCTCCGCTTATCTGTGATATTCATTCTTATTCTGTCAGGATGTTACCTCGAATCCAACCCGGCATATCGTTCCGGAGGGATCTCAGCCGGGGGAACCGCGGCGGGATTCCGGCAGCGGGGCGTGGCCTCCTATTACGGTGATGGATTCCATGGAAACCTGACAGCAAACGGAGAAACTTTCAATATGCACGCCCTTACCTGTGCCCATCTTACCCTGCCATTTGATACTATCCTCCGTGTGCATAACCTGGATAATGACAGGGAAGTAACAGTCAGGGTGAACGACAGGGGGCCATACATCGGCGGCAGGATTATAGATCTTTCCAGAGGAGCCGCAGAGGATCTGGGCATGCTGGAAGCCGGGACCGCGAACGTTTTGCTGATGGTTATAAACTGAAGTTTATAATTAAATATTTGAATATAACTATATCAGTAAACTATTTTATATTTAGTATAGATAATCTATATTCACTACGAATTGGATCCACTATACTATCAACAAGGTTGAATGAACAATTTGATACTTCAGCACTTAGTTCTTCCTCACTTTTTATCCATTTCCATTTACTCAAATCATCTTTCTGATATAAAGATGGATAAATAGGAGTACAGCAAGAAAGAAGTATGGATCCATGTTGTCTAATAATGCGGTGCAAATCCCTTAAAAGTTGAAATCTGAATGATCCCATATTTGAATAAAGACTACAAAAAATAAAATCAAAAGAGTTATCCTTGAATGAAAATCCCTTACAAACATCATCCTGGATAAATGAAACATTAGTAATACCAATCTTTCTAAATAGTCTTTGTCCAATTTCTAGATAAATCGAAGCAATATCCATGCAGTAAATATCATGTTGATCCTGACATATTGGCCTGGCTTCACGGCCATTACCGGAACCAATAATAAGAATATTGCTTTTTGTTTTTAAGAATTTTTTCACAAGGATTTCTTCTGAAGCAAAATAGCCAGCTTCAAAATTTGATCGTTTAGCGAATATTGGACTCCAGGGAAATATACTGCATAGCAAATCGTTTTTTTTGTGAAATTGATTAGTATCCTTCATTATGTATTCCCTAATTGAAAACAAACTTATCACTATAATATTAATCAGATACACGAGAAAAATTCTGAATCATGCACACAATTAATATAATCCTAAGTTGAGCGATTCATGGTGAAGTGCCCCACCTTTCGCGTGGGTTAAACTGT